>JAIVJP010000079.1 GCA_020199975.1 Acidobacteriota bacterium | reverse complement strand
ATGTAAAAGCCTGAGGCACCGCCCCAGGAACACGGTCTTATGGTTAATCAGCGCTGAAAGCGCGAAATGGTTTCTCGCAACTGTCACGGTTTCTCGTCTTAATGCCGCGCCTTCAGCGCTATGTATTTGACCTGTCCCGTCCTGGGGCGGTGCCCCAGGCTTTTACATTTCGCGCCTTTGGCGCTTGGTTGAGGTCTCCAATTTGAAATAGGACACTACCCGCCGTAAGGCGATTGGAGCGGAGATGTTTCATCGGGCACGATTCAACAGATTTGGCGTCATCCGGTGAAGTCGATGACCGGTGAAAGACTCGGCGACTGCACCGTGGTCCCCAGGGAATTCACGGTGACTGCGCTTGGGCATTGCGCGATGAAACCGCCGGCGAGATAACCAATGGCAAGCGAATCTGAGTTTACGCGAGCGTAGTGCAAAGCAGCGGAGTTTCGATCGGCGATCCAGTCGAGCTGCTTTGATCGGGCGTTTCTGTCAGAACCGCGCGGTAGCGACCGGGTCGTTGTTTGCCGCCGCGAGCGGGTTCGCCCAAGGTGAGTTCGGGTCCAGTTGTGACCAGGTCGCTATCGCTCCCCGTTCTGACACTCTCGGGCCAATTGATATCGGCTCACAGGTCACTAGAACAATTCCTGCAGCGCATCTTCAACCGAACGAACGCCCACGACTCTAACTCCCAACATTCGCTCCAGCCCGGAAGTGTTTGACGCGGGAATGACGATTTTCTCGAACCCCAGTGCCTGCGCTTCGCGAGCGCGCACGGCCGCCTGCATTGTGCCGCGCACTTCGCCCGTTAAACCGATTTCACCAAACACCGCTGTATGAGGATCGATGGGAACGTTCTTAAAACTCGAGGCGATCGCAGCCACGACTCCCAGATCGGCCGCGGGTTCATCAACCTCTAAACCACCCGCGATGTTTACAAAGACATCATCGCCAAGCATCTGCAACCCGACGCGCTTCTCGAGCATGGCTATCAAGAGCGCGACTCTGTTCTGATCGACACCCTGCGTCATCCTGCGGCCGGTCCCGTACTTTGTTCCTGAGACCAGTGCTTGAATTTCCACAAGGAGCGGTCGCGTGCCTTCCATGCAGGCGGTGACTATTGAACCTGCAACATTCTGCGGACGCTCCTGCAGAAACATCTGAGATGGATTCGCGACAGGCATCAGTCCCGCGCCTGTCATTTCAAAGATGCCGACTTCATTCGCAGCGCCGAAGCGATTTTTGGTTGCGCGCACAATGCGATGGTTGTGATGCCGTTCACCTTCAAAATACAAGACCGTATCAACGATATGTTCCAGAGTCTTTGGTCCCGCGATGGAACCGTCCTTGGTGATGTGGCCAATGAGGAACACCGGGATCGTACGATTCTTTGCCAGCAACAGGAATTGGTGGGCTACTTCCCGCACCTGCGAAACCGAGCCGGGCGCCGATTCTATCAACGCCGAGAAAACCGTCTGGATGGAATCGACGATGATGGCGCCGGGATTGAGCCGGTCTACTTCGTGAAAGATGTTCTCAAGATTGGTTTCGGGCAGCAGATATAGATTGTTAGCTTCAATTCTCAGTCGCTCGCCGCGCAGTTTTATTTGCCGCTCAGACTCCTCTCCCGAAATGTAAAGTACGACTGTGCCACCGGCGCTCAGCCTATCCGCCACTTGAAGCAGCAGCGTACTCTTGCCGATGCCCGGATCCCCACCAATCAACACCAGCGTACCCGGCACAATGCCGCCACCCAAAACGCGATCAAATTCAGTCACGCCAGAGGACAAGCGCACGTCGTCTTGCGATTCGATCTCGCCATAGGCGACTGCTTCCACATCCCTCAACTTTAATCCGTTTCGCGCACCTCTCTTCTTCGCCGCCTGCGCGCGCTCCTCAACCAGGGAATTCCATTCGCCACACTCCGGGCATTTTCCCAGCCACTTGCGCGACTGGTGACCGCAGTTTTGGCAGGCGAAGATTCTTTCAGGTGATTTTTTCAACTTGGTCTCGGGTCTCGAATCGAGCGGGAACTGTTTGGCCACTTAATACAGAACAGGGAGCGGACCGGGGTCCCCAGCCGGGCAGCCCGGCTGGGGTGGTGGTAGCGACCTGGTGGGCCGGGGCGGCTTTGAAGCTGTGTCAATCTCTGGTTCACGTCTCCTGCTCCTTTGTTGAGTATCACGCTGCTGACCAGGTTGCTACTGCTCCCTGTTCTGACGTAAAGCAGTGTCGCCCTCCGCTAACCCCTAACTCCCAGAGTTATAACAGATCCTTAACGTTCTCGGTTGGTCGGCCGAGGACCCCGCGAGATCCGCGTTCGACAATCGGGCGTTGTATAAGGTCAGGATGTTCAATCATCAGCGAAATGATCTCGTCCTCAGTAAACTCGTCCTTGCCTAAGCCGAGCTCACGGTAAAATGGGTTCGCTCGCACGCAACAATGCGCGCGCCGACAGCTTCATCTTCGCTGACAATTCACGCACCTTCCTCTTAGTGAGAGGCGCCGTGTAGTAGTTAACTTTTTCGAATGGTATGCCACTCTCACGGAGCAACGAATCCATTTCTTGGCACTTCGTTCAAGTGGGCTTTTCGTAAACTATAATCTTGTCTTTCATTTCATTTGGAAATTTGTACTTTGTCCTTTGTGCTTTGTCGGCGTGAAGTTAACGTTGAGATGATCCAGTTATCTCTTGAGTTACACGATTCATAGCTCGGAAGGTCCACGACAACCGGTCGCTACGGAGACTGTGTGAAAACCCGGAACATATTACGCCGAAGGCGTTGGCGAATTGGAGCCCAGGGTTGCTTCAACCCTGGGCTCAGATTCTCAATAAGCAGCTAAACTCTGAAAGAGTTCGCTAACTTGTGCACGAAACATTCGCCAACACCTTCGGTGTTACATCGTTCGATTTTATAAGACCAGGGTTGAAGCAACCCTGGTCTGCAATTAGCTAACGCCTTCCGCGAAAAACAGAGGTTCCCGCACTGGCACGGCTGGCGGTGAACAGAAACAAAGATCGAAGATCAAAGAACAAAAGGACAGTTTCACGGAAATATCCCGCGCACTCGCGTTGCCTCCGCTACGCGGTCGACGGCGAGGATATACGCTCCTGTTCTCATATCCGTGTTGTAGCGGTGCGCGGTATCGTGAACCCCCCTGAATGCCGTCCGCATGGCTTGCTCCAGAGTTTCATTGATGTGGGACTCGGACCAGAAGAACGAATACTGGTCCTGCACCCATTCGTAATAGCTGACCGTGACGCCTCCAGCATTCGCCAGAATATCTGGAACGAGGAACACGCCTTTGTCGGCCAGAACGCGGTCAGATCCGGGCGTTGTTGGGCCATTCGCTAGTTCGGCAATGATCCTGGCCTTCACCTGTCCGACATTCGCGAGCGTAATTGCGTTTTCGAGGGCGGAGGGCAATAGGATGTCACAATCGACTGTCAGCACATCGTCGCGCGGTATCTCCTTCACTCCGGCCAGACCGGTCAAGGAACTCGTCTTCGCTTTGTGCCGGAGCGCTTCCTGAATATCAATTCCGCCCTCAGCATAGAGGCCCGCTTTTGAATCGCAAATCGCGACAACGCGCGCTCCATCCGCTGCCACCAGTCGCGCGATGTTTGCACCTGCATTGCCAAAGCCGTGAACGGACACCCGCGATCCCTTGAGGCTCATGCCTTTCACATTGCAAGCCTCGCGCAACGCATAAAGGCAACCGCGGGCCGTGGCTTCATTGCGTCCCAGTGAGCCACCCAGCGAGATTGGCTTGCCGGTAACCACCCCCAGTTCAGTGTGCCCGCGCACCATCGAAAGGGTGTCCATGATCCAAGCCATAGTTTGCTCGTCCGTGTAGACATCGGGAGCGGGGATGTCGCGATCGGGGCCGATGATGGGTGCAATTTCATATTGTGCTGGACGCGATATCCCTCGAAGACCTGGACATCGCCACCGTCCATCTTCACGGGAATGGAAACAATTAACTGGCGCTTCGGGGTTTCAAGGACGTGTCGCAGGGAAGGATCGAGATTGAGGTAATCAGCGGCAATGTTGAACTGCTGCTTGGCAATCTCAAACGGATTCAGTTCTTCCTGAAAGGCCTCTTTAGTCGCCATTTGGCTTAACTCCTGCAAGAGGGATGCGAGAGCGGTGCAATCCTAGAATGTCCAATGGGCAAAGTCCAACGTCTGCGAAGATGAGTATCGGTGCAGTTTGCACAACCAGGTGCGTGGCACCCGACGACAACTGAGGGGCCAGAAGTCCGATCCGCGAAAGCTCACGAACAAACTAAGGAAGGTTTTGTTAGTGTCATTTTGTGCGATTTCGTGGATCGTGCTTGACGCCACGTCCTGGCTGCAGCTAAACGCCGCGATGAGTCTCTGGTTCGGTGTTGAAACTTGACTTCTCTCGAGGCCTAAACGAACTTCTCTGCTTTGTAACGAGCGAAGCCGACTTTCGTGAGTTTGGCGAGTTCTTTGAAAAGCCTTTGGTCAACCGAGGTGAAGTTGAAACACGATTTGCCCTGCATACGTTTTTTCAGGTCAGGAGAAATGCCTTCGAGCAATTCCGGAAAGGCGTAAACCGGCATCAAGTGAAAACTAACATACGCTTTCCCAGTATGAACGGCTCCGAAGAACATCGGCTTCTCGTTCTTCAAGATGCGGTGAGTGTCGAGATAATAGTTGCCCGGTTTGTCGCTCACCACTTTCAGATGCGGCGCGTAGCGTTCGAGAATCGACTTTAGTGCTTGAAATGTGGTTTGGAAATCGTCCGTGGGCATTTCTCGGTTCTCCGAATCTCACGGCCGCACGTAGGCCGAGACGTGCATTTTATCGCATGGCGTGTAAGGCTTACGGTGCCAGTTGCTCCAGCGCTCTCGCAAGCGTAGTCCTGTTTTGCACGCCATCTGGTCAAGTTGCTGGGGCGTCGCATAACAGAGACAGGCTTATCCTCGGCTACCAATTGTACGAAATCATCCCACTTAACGACAACCATGAGTGAAACCGCAGACGTTGTGATTATCGGCAGCGGGATTGTAGGCTCAAGCGTGGCCTATCATCTGGCGGAAGCTGGTTGCACGGATGTGTTGGTGATTGAACGCGAAGCTCATCAGGGTAAGGGCTCGACAGGGAAAAGCATGGGCGGTGTGCGCGCGCAGTTTTCGACGCCCGTAAACATCCAGATGTCGATCTATTCGATCGATTTCTTCGCGAGCTTTGATGAAGTTGTGGGTTATCCAGCCGACTATCGCGCGCACGGCTACCTCTTCTGCGCCACGAACGAACGCCACCTCAATTACCTGGAAGGCAATCGCGAACGTCAGATGGCGCTGGGATTGAAGAATGTTGAGATGGTAAGCCGCGACGACATTGCGAAATTTGTCCCTCAACTACGAGTCGATGATGTGCTTGGTGGCACTTACTGTCCTACCGACGGCTTTGTCGATCCTCACAGCGTGATGATGGGATTCATGCTGAAGGCGCGAGAACTAGGCGTGAGGTTGTGGCTCGACACGCCGGTTACGGGTATTGAGGTTGAGAATGGTCAAGTAACCGGGATTGTGACAAAACGCGGTCGCGTTGCAACTCAAGTCATCGTTAATGCAGCCGGCCCCTGGGCCGCCGAGGTCGCAATCATGGCCGGCGTTGATCTTCCGGTTGAGCCCTTGCGGCGCCAGCTCGTTCCCACCGAGCCATTCGATAAGCTACCCAAACGGTTTCCCATGGTCATAGACATGTCTACCGGTTTCCACTTCCGGCGTGAGGGCACGGGGATTCTGTTGGCCTGGAATGATCCCGAAGAAATCGCGGGATTCAAAACCGACTTCGACCCAACTTTCGTGGAAAAGATCTTAACTCGCGCCGCCGATCGCGTGCCCTGCCTGGCAGAGGCTGCGGTTAATCCGCGCCGCTCGTGGGCCGGGTTATACGAGATGACTCCCGACCATCACGCCATCATCGGATCCACCCCCGAAGTGCGTGGCCTGTATTTCGCTAATGGGTTCAGCGGCCACGGCGTAATGCACTCCCCCGCTGCGGGTCGCATCACGGCTGATCTAATTCTGCGCGGCAACTCCGATCTCATCGATACGTCGCAGCTCGGTCTGGGACGCTTTGCCGAAGGAAAGCTTCTGGAAGAAACTGCAGTCCTGTAGGTTTGCTTGAGTTTAAGGATCCTGGCCGAGAAGCACCGTCGGCCTTTAAAACTCTTGGCGATATCAAGCTACACGTTCTTAATCCGCAGTTCGTAGTCTCAGATCGCCAGCCAGCGGACGATTGCGTCCATCGCCTCTTCATACACTTGCTCTTGCGTAAGTGGTGAGCTTTTGAGGACCTTGAATGAATGATCTCCGCCTTCGATGACAAAGAGGGTTGCGGGCAGATGGAGTTTTTTGATCACTGCGCGCAGCTCCTCAGGCGTACCGAAGGCGTCGCGTGAACCTTGCACGAACAGCATAGGTGCGCCAACGTTCTGCAGATGCTTATCGCGTAATTGTTCGGGCTTTCCCGGCGGATGCAGGGGATAGCCGAGAAACACCAGCCCCTCGATGTCGCTTCTCTCCGCTGCCGCAACCTGAGAAGCAATGCGCCCGCCCATTGATTTGCCACCAACTACTAAACGGTTGCCTCTCAGTTTTTTGTGCTCGAGCGCTGCTTCGATTACAGCGCGGTAACAAGATTCAAGTGTGGCTTTCGGATCGGGCGCACGACGGCCTGTCTCGGTGTATAGAAAGTTGAAGGTCATGGAGTCAAAACCGCGCGCGGCAAGACCGCTTGCGAACAAACGCATAAACGGGTGCGTCTGATTTGCTCCGGCGCCGTGGCCGAGCAGCACGGTGATGCTGGCGCGATTAACCTGCGAGGCGGAGTAAAGTAGCGCAGTGATTTTGTCTCGCTCATTAAGCTCAACAGTGATTTTTTCCGGTTGTTCGGCCATGAACATATGGGGACCCGGGCTCCAGTGTACCCTCCAGAAGTAAATCCATGAGAACCACCGAGTCAAGCAAGCGAAAGATGCTGAGAATGATTAGTGGATACATGGAACGTAGCGATCGCTGGTGCCTGTCAGAACGGGCAGCGGTAGCGACCTGGTTTTATTCTCCCAGTTGGGACCCGGTCGCCACCGCTCCCCGTTCTGACAGGCTACGCTATTTCACCTTTAGGAGCGGGAGTAAGTTCTTTTCCAGAGTGTCGTACTCATCGATAACGGTCGCTCCCCAGCTTACCGGCGGCTCAGGTTTGGCATTCCACTCCGCATTCGGACCATAAAGAAAGTAGGCGTCCCACACAATCGCGGCATCATCCGCCTCCGGAGTTTCCTGGACCGCAAACCACCGACCAACTACTTTCTTGTCATCCCAAAAATGCACAACTCTGGGATCGGTTATCACATTGCCCGTCCATCTCCACGCGCCTCGGGCATCAGTTGCTATCATTGAGAACCAGACGACGTAAACTTGCAATCCCGTGGTTGGGTATTTTTCAAGAAGCTCGTTTTGCACCCGCCGGGCGCCAGCCAAACAAGCGGCTCATGTCGGAGCAAGCAGAAGAATGAGTCGTGGCTTCCCCTTGTCCTGATTAAACCTTGCGCGAAGGTCTTCCACGCTTCGGAGGTCAGTGAGTGGGACCTTGGGACGTGGGTAAGCGAAGAGCCCCAGACCAATCGCCGCCGCAAACAGCGTTACGATTAGCATCCATTTCCAACGACTGCTCTTGAAGTTAGCCATGCCCGAGTCCTTCTACCTTGGACCGATCACTTTGACGAATACACCCTCGGGACCCGTTCTCCGATCCCACAGGTGACTTCGTAGGAA
>JAIVJP010000078.1 GCA_020199975.1 Acidobacteriota bacterium | reverse complement strand
GCTCTCGATGGCCACTCACGAAATCCGCGTGAAGATGGGTTTCGATTACGTACTTGACCTTCAATCCGTTCGCATCGGCTTCTGTGATGTACTGGTCCACGTCGCGCTGCGGATCCACGACGGCAGCCTCACCGTCCGAGCCGATTAGGTACGAAGCATGCGCCAGACAGCCGAGATAGAACTGTTTGAAATACATAATAATGACGTGCTTTGAATTTTGTACTTTGAACTTCGACCTATGGATTCTGAGCAAGCGGCCCAACACGGACAAAGGTCAAAGTTCTAAGTTCAAAGAACTCAGTGATTGAGGTGGTGAAGTTTTACCGAATTTGCGTCCTCTACGCAAGCGAAACAAGCCAACCGCACTGGATCGTTCGAAACAGATCTCTGCTTCGTCATGTCCAGCCTAAGCAAACTTGCAGGTTGGGAAGGTGGGCAAAGCGCAGCGCGCCCCCGCTCCAGCGCAGCGTCATCAACTTTAGCTTTCTTCAACCTACGCCGGACTGAGTCATTAAGAATTTCGGGTACTGCTTGGCTGAGGGCGCCGGCGTTGCGGTCCTCGCCCTTGGCTCCTAAGATTTCTCGGCCTTCGCCGCATACTAAAGAAGAAGGAAAGCGCGAATGAAACTGCTAGTTTGTGAAGAACGATAGATTACAAATCTCGGAGTCATTTTCAAGCTGTGAGGAAAAGAAAAAGTCAAAAGTCTCTAGAACTCGACGCCGCAGTCTCGTTTTCACCCGCCAGGCGGTAAAACTCCCGCGCCGGCTTCAAGGGGCGCAGCATCCAGTAAGGCCGGCGCGTACCGTCAGGTGAGTGCGTATTGGCAGGTCGCGTCATTGCCAACCATTTCCGGTAAACGTCGCGCGACTTGTTTGTATCCACCGATATGTCGCCGTACTTGTCCTCCTGTTGGGCCGTCAAATTCTGATGCACGCCCACATCGCTCCACCAGATGCGCAGCGTGTCGGGATCGCTCGACTGGTAAGGCTCGACACCTTTCTCGCGTTGTAAACCCCATTCAGTGTTTTGATGATCTAGTTTGACGGTGGCCATCATCTGCCGCGCTCCCTGCTCATGGGTCTTCCAGCGGCCCATGTGGTGGCTGCAAGCGACCACCTCGGGGCGGATCCCTTCGGTCACCCACGCATGCACGACAAAGTAACCAATCTCCGTCTCAACGCGAACGAGGTCGCCTGTGCCAACTCCGATGCGCTTCGCAAAAGACGGATGAATCCAGAGCGGGTTTGTATGCGCTATCTCGTTCAACCACTTCGCATTCGAACTGCGCGTGTGGATCTGCATGGCGAGCCGGAACGTGGAAATGAGAACACTCTGATCCGCGGCCATGTTTTCAGGGTGCACGTGGCTGCGAATGTACGTGGGAATGGCAACTTCTCGCCAACCCCAGTCGGCTAGTGTGCGCGAAAAGAACTCGAGCTTGCCACTGGGCGTGGGAAACCCACGTTTGAGTGCCCCGTCAATGTTCACACCAACAAAGCGCCGTCCTTCCGGATCGGGATCAATGGTCGGCAAGGGCACGATGTTCGGTGAAGCAGGTTTGGGCGTTTGGGTGTAGATCCGGCCGAATTGATCCTCGCGGCCGTCTTCGATTTCTGCGTCAGGAATGGTTTCTTCATACAGCGCGCCGACTTTGCTGGCAATTTCAAACGCGCCGTAGCGCCGCATGTATTCCAGCGGCTTCAATCCCTCGGCTGCAGCTTTTTGAGGCAGCCCGGGAACGGAATTCTCAAAAATCCATTCGTAGTATTCGTCAACGCTTAACCGCTCACCGGGATTTTTCTTCGACTCCACATACGGGCGAATTCCTAACTGCCCATCCGGATCGATTCTCCAGCTAAGCTCGAGCCAGAATTCATTCTCTTCCCAAACCTCGCCGGGATTCACTTCGCGAGTGTCGTCGATCTCTTCTCCCGAGCGTTCGCGCGCGGCCTTCATCACGGGCTGGCGAAAACCGAGCCATTGGGAATCGTGCGTTTCATAGGAGTGAATGTCGTGGCGCTCGGAGCCGAGACCCATTGGCAGAATGTAATCGGCAAAGTAGGACGTTTCGTTCCAGACCGGTGTCATAGCGACATGGCAGCCAACCAGGTCTTCATTAGTGAGCGCTTCGATCCACGAGAAGCCGTCCGGGTTGGTCCACACGGGGTTGTAGACCCGCGTGAAGTAAACATCCAGCTTGGCGCGTCCGTCTTTTAAGAGATGCGGCAGCAGGAAAGAAAGCTCGTTCATCGAAAGCGGATACTCTCGAGGCCAGGTGGTCTCATTCCACATCTTTGGATGCGGCGGAGTATAGATTGGCTTGGGCACGAACTTGTTCCAGGCGTTGGGAAACACGCTGCCTTCGGTTGCAATGGCGCCCATGAGCGCGTTAAGCATGAAAAGGCAGCGGGCCACTTGCCAGCCGCCGCTGTTGCCAGATGAGGCGCTGCGCCAGTTATGCGTGCTCAGTCGGGTTCCGGCAGTTGCAACGCACTTCGCAACTTCTTCCAGCTTCCCCGGATCCAACCCCGATTCCTTCCCAGCAAACTCGAAGGTGTACTCCTGGTAGAGTTCCTTCAAAATCTGCTCGAAGTTTTCGAAGGTCGACTCGACTTCGGTGTGCTCGAGTGAGAGATACTCTTCCCAATTCCACCAGCGGCGTACGAATTCGCGATTGTAGAGATTGTTCTGAATCAGGTAGTTTGCGATCGCCAGCAGGATTGCCGCTTCCGAACCGGGAATTGGCGAGACCCAATGGTCTGCATGGGTGGCCGTGTTGGAAAGGCGCGTGTCAAATACGATTAACTTCGCGCCGTTCGTTTTGCCCTCGATTACTCGTTGCGCGTGAGGATTGAAATAGTGCCCGGACTCAAGGTGCGCGCTGATTAGAAAAATGACTTTGGCGTTGGCATGATCAGGACTGGGACGATCGAGACCCATCCAGAGTTGATAACCTTCGCGGCTCGAGGACGAGCAGATGTTTGTATGCGAGTTGTGCCCATCGATGCCCCAGGCGGCAAGTATGCGTTCGGTGAAACCGTCTTCACCGGGACGGCCGACGTGATACATGATTTCCTGCCGGCGATCTTCGACGATAGCCTTGCGTATACGTCCGGCCAATTCGTCGAGCACTTCATTCCAACTCACCCGTTCCCATTTACCTTCGCCGCGCCGCCCCACGCGTTTGAGTGGATGGAGAATGCGATCGGGGTCGGTAATCTGATTCAGTGTCGCCGGCCCTTTGGCGCAATTCCTGCCACGCGAACCAGGATGCTCGGGATTACCTTCGAACTTCTGTACCTCGCCGGTGGCTTTGTCGATGTAGGCGAGCAGCCCGCAGGCGGACTCGCAGTTGAAGCAGGTGGTGGGTACGAGCGTGTAGTGTCTTTCGTGGCGCCTTGGCCACGCCTTAGGATCGAGCTCAACCCAATCGTCCCAGCGTTCTTTCGGTGGGTACGCAGCGAGATGAATCCGACTCGCGCCCGGATAAAACGTCTCGCCGCGAGCTTCAGTCTCTTCGCGCGCCGCGCTGACGCGTTGTTCTAGGTCAGCCTTTTCCACTGCTAGCCACCGACCTTTCGGTATGCCCCTACTATGAGTTCCTTGGCCGTTTCAAGTTCTTTATTAGAGGTTACTGTGAGTTCAAGATCACCGGTTCCATAATGGCCTATCTCGGTTACGTCTTTGGCGATGCTCGGGAGATTGCCAACGTCTGTAGGGTTGAGCTTGAGATAAAGAATTACTTTATGCTGCTTCACTTCCATGCAAAGGATGTTCTGAGAGATCTTATATGCAATGTAAAATTTCTTTGGCGTTTCCTCCATGGCAGAATCCAGGTCCATGATGAACTCTCTTATGTCAAGGACAAGTTGTTTGATCTCTTCTGATTTGCCTTTGACGTGCTGGTCGAAAGTATAGACGCCGGTTGCTCTCGTCAGAGCGGCCTTCTTTCCGGCAGCCACCATGACGGGATTCCTCTCCACTACTTGCAAGTCAGGTTGGAGAGAGACAGATTTCTGAAAGACCTCCTCCAAGTACAACATAGAGTTCTTGAAGAGGCGGTATCTCCAAAGCTCAATGTTCGCACCCATCACTTGAACAGCGTGTAGGTCATACCTGCGGTAATTAGGCGCCAAACAGATCACGCGGACATCGGACCAATCGACCGGAAAACTTGTT
The DNA here is from genome assembly GCA_020199975.1 of Acidobacteriota bacterium. Classification (GTDB taxonomy): domain Bacteria; phylum Acidobacteriota; class Blastocatellia; order Pyrinomonadales; family Pyrinomonadaceae; genus PSRF01. The sequence continues at coordinate 839 of JAIVJP010000078.1, read as the reverse complement.
GCAAGGGTCTTTTGCACTGCAATGTGAAAGTCTCCTTTGTGGTCGTGAATCCACGATAGATAAAACAAGCTCTGCGTTATGAGCTCGGACGATTCTACCTTCTTATATTCGATAATTACCGGGTTGTTGTCTTCTGACAGTGCGAGAGTGTCAATCCGCCCGGCGTGCTGTGCCCCAGTTGAAAACTCTGATGCAACTAAGCGACAGTTGAAAACCGGCTCTAGATTCACCTCAATTACAGTCTGAAGCTCCTTCTCGTTCGTGAAGTTTGTCTGCTCTATTGGAATGAGTCGTCTGTTAGCGATCTCGAAAAGTGGCATCCAGCATCAACCTCCTCGAGGCTCAGGTTAGCAAAGCGTCGACCGCCATAGTCCAACCCGGCGAAATCCGCGATCTCTTCGAGCTCATTCTCGGCGTGAGGATGAAAAGAATAGTTCATTGCTTATTTCGTGCACGCAATCTATTCATCACTTGCTCGCCAGGAATCGGCTTTACTACTCCGTCTTCTATCTCCTCGACCCTTCTCTCAGCCTCTTCAGCCCAGAGTGAATCAATCCTTTTCTGATCTTCGGCGTCGAGGCTTTCAAGCAGACGGTCAGCAAGCATTGCTCTAGCGCCGGGCGGCAGAGACAGCGCAGCGCTGATTATTTCTTCATATGTGCTCGTCGTTTTCTCCAATCCTGCTCGTCGATGTTTCGAGCAGCTCGGCATAGACATCGTCCTCGGAATTGCCCCAAATCGCGTGAAGCGATGGCTGACTGGCATTCAACCAGAAGTCATCGCCATCAACCGGTTGATTTGATTTAGCTTCGTTCGATTTCATGGCGGACACCACTTCT
>JAIVJP010000369.1 GCA_020199975.1 Acidobacteriota bacterium | reverse complement strand
ATGTAAGCCTGCGGACATAATGAGCATCGGCGGCGATCCGGGGGACGTGTAAGCGAATGCGACCAGGTATGGTGTGGTGTGTGCAACGCTGAACTTAATGGGGCAGGCGAATCGTTCCGTCATGTTAGTTGTCGTAGTCACCTGATTCAGCTATACCCGGTATGCTTGCGGCTCGATCTGCTGCTTGAGCCGGTTGATGGGTCGTGGGATTCAGGGTAATGAAGCTTTGATAGGCATACCACATGGTTACGTACCACGGGAGATCGTCCAGCTTCAGCCCGTGGCGAAAGATTTGGCGAACGGTCAGCGCGCCGAGTCCGAGCGGGACGAAGAGCCGGAGGTCGCCGAGTCCGTTCGTCGCACGTCCGATTCGCGCATTTAGATCGCCGAGCAATCGCGTGAGGTTCGCGGACGCTTCCGATGTTTCTCCGCCGGAGGTTGAGCCTGTCCCGATTGGTCTTACTTCATTGATGGTGATGCCTATCTGCCGCAACCCGGAGCGGAGATCGTCGAGGCTGCCGCGCTCCGGGTCATATCGAACGAGGATGCTGCCCGTTTGAGGATTAAGCTGAACATCACTGACTTCGACGCGCTTGGAAAGAGCGTCGGCGATCTGCTGCATACTCTCTAACATTCCGCCTCTTCGCGATACCTTCAGGCGCACCCGACCAGGAATAGAACTGATGATTCGTGCTTGTGATACTTCATCCATAAATCTTTTCTCCCTATCTATCCGAAAGCGGTCGTGTGCAGATTAGAGAAGTTCAACGAGAATCGTTCGCGTCAACTTCCTATCAAGCGCGTGCGTCTTCTTGCCGATGCGGATTGTCACGGGACCCTCGAACGGCGCGCTCTCTGTTACTTTCACAGTCGCTCCGGGGACGAGTCCGAGTTCCGCGACGTAACGCAGACGTTCCGATTGCTGATCGCTCACGCGCACGACGCGCGCCTCTTTACCCTTCGGCACATCCGCCAAACTCAATGCCGAGCTATCAGGCAGAGTTCCATCGAGTGCTGGTATCGGGTCGCCGTGCGGGTCAAGCGTCGGGTTACCGAGATGTGCGGCGATACGTGCTTCCAGTTTCTCAGAAATGACGTGCTCCAACTTCTCCGCCTCCTCATGAACTTCGTCCCACGTAAAGCCTAAAGCCTCGACCAAGTAGAGTTCGATCAGCCTGTGGTGCCGCAGCACATCAAGCGCAATTTTCTCTCCCGCCCCTGTGAGCCTCACGCCGTAGTACGGTTCATACTCGACGAGTTTCAGTTCTGCCAACGTCTTCAGCATCGCCGTCACCGATGCGGGTTTGAGGTTCAAAGATTCGGCAAGCGGGACGGTGCGAACCTGCCCGCTTTCCTGTGCGAGGTTGTATATCGCCTTTAGATAGTCTTCGACGACCGGGGTAATCTGCTGCAATTCATCGGCGGCTGAAGTCATTAATCCTTCTCCGGTTTTTCTTCCAATCTAAATGCATTTCTTGACACTTTTAATATCTTACTATAGAAATAGCGAAATCACGATTTAGATAACTCTAAATCACGATGCCCCTTCACGGGGAAGTACAATGACCATCACGAACACGGCTTGTACACTTGCTCGAACTGCAATCTCGCGTTGTTCAGTTCCGAGGCGAAGTTTGAATCGGGGACGGGCTGGCCCAGTTTTTACCAACCCATCGCCGCCGCGAATGTGACAGAGGTAGTTGACCGCAGTTTCGGCACGACGCGCACCGAAGTGGTGTGCAGTCGTTGCGGCGCGCATCTCGGTCACGTCTTCGACGACGGCCCACGACCGACCGGCTTGCGCTACTGCATGAACTCGGTTTCGCTCAATTTCGTCAAGCAAAACTGAAGTCACTAAAGCTAAGGCGAAACGGCAACCGGACGGTGAGCGATACTCACCGTCCGGTTGCCGTTTCAGGTGTTCAAAAAAGTTCTCGCCCGCGAGTTGTGTCATGCTTTTGCGAGCAGCGCGTCGAGTTGTGCGGCGTAATCATCCGGCAGTTCGTTTCCGAAGTAACGAACGACGCCTTGCTCGTCGAGAAAGACGATGGTCGGCGTGCCGACGACTTTGTAGCGACGCGCGACCGCGGCATCGGCGTCGCTCGCCACCCCGTACTTGATGCCAAACTCTTTGACGCCGCCCGCCAAGCGCGCCGGGCTATCCTGGATGTTGATGCCGAGCACGCGCACGCCTCGCGGCCCGAACTCGGCGGCGAGTTCGTTGACGTGCGGCGCTTCTTCCTTGCACGACGGACACCACGCCGTCCAGAAGACAAGCACGGCGGGTTGACCGCGCAAATCGTCAAACTTCACAATCGAGCCGTCCGTTCGCGCGAGTTGAAAATCCGGCGCGATGTTGCCGATGGCCGTTCCGCGTGTCGGTGTTCGCGCGCCCGCACTATCAGCCACCGCGACGGCTTTACCGGTTGTGTCGGTGACATCGGAAATCTTGTTTTGAGTCGCGCACGCAGAGGCGACGGCGAGTACCGTCAAAGCAAATATAGCGAATGACTTCGCTTTCAATCGGGAGGTTGCCTTCATATATTTTCCTTTCGTAAACCCAAAGTCCAACGACTAAACAGAAGCACACGAGATTGGGACGGACAGGAATTAACAAGGATGGACAGGATAGACAGGATCGGAAGAAGGGGACATGGGAAAAGGTGAAAGGGGAAAGAGTGATGGTATCTTCTGCGGCACCCTTGACCCTTCCCCCCTTGCCCTTTGACCCTCATATTTTGTTCTGTCCATCCTTGTTCTATTCTCCGTTGTTTTGATTTAGATGAATCTTCGACCGGCTTCGATTAGTAAGTATTCGGCGATTAAGATCATCACAATGCCAAAGCCCTTTTTGACTTTGACCATCCACGCGCCCGAACGCGGGAGCGTCGTGAGCGCGCCGCTAAAGGTTCCGAGCAGGATCATCAGCGCGCCCATGCCGAGGGCGAACACGAAGAGCACGGTCGTACCGAACAGCACGTTGCCCTGCGCCCCGACGTAGGCGAGCGCCGCGCCGAGCGCGGGCGCGGTGCAGGGGCCGACGACTAATCCCGACGACGCTCCGATGAGCAACGCCGAGACGTAACCGTTGCCTTTACGTTTCGGGTTCCATCTCGCGAAAAATTGCGGCGTCGGGAGCTGGAACACGTCGAGCATCGAGAGCGCGAGTAGAAGCACAACCTGACTGACGATAATGTACGTCCACGGACTCGCCGCCCATCTGCCGAAGAGAGTTCCGGTGAGCGATGCGAACGCACCGAGGGCGGCATACACGAAACTCATGCCGGCGACGAACAACAGCGAAAGCAGAAAGCCTTGACGGCTCGCGCCCCGCCGGTTGACCCCGCCCGCATTCGTCGCCGAATTCGTTGCCGAGACTTGCCCACCGATGAAGCCGAGTTGAATCGGAATGACGGGATAGACGCAGGGCGTGAAGCTGATGAGCAGTCCGGCGAGAAAAGCCGCCGGGTAGGCGAGGAGCGACCCGGCGGCGAGATGTTCCTGAAGGTTGGCGGCGAATTCGTTCATCGTTGAATGTGCTCAGCCTTTCGCAATCGCTTCGTCGAAGGCTTTAACGTAAGCGTCGCGGTCGGCGTTGTGGTCGGTCTTGAAGACGATGTTGTTCTTCGAGTCGAGGACGACGACGGTCGAAGTCTTCTTCTTGTTCGCGGCGAAGAACTTGGTGAGTCCGTGTTTGCGTGCAATCGCGGTGGCCTGCTTCGTCGTCTCGTCGTTCGTGACATCGAGGACGACGAAGTTGATGCGGTCTTTGTATTGCTCGCGCAACTCAGCCATTCCGGGTTCGAGTTTCTGACAGGCCGAGCACCAGTCGGCGCGGATGATGGCGACCGTCGTCTTGGCGGAACTCATCTTGTTCATGCTGCCCATCTTGTCCATCTTGTCTTGGGCAGACGCACCGGCGGCGAGTAAAGCTAAAAGCGCGAATGCGAATGTGAAGCGGTGAAGTGTGCGAAAATTCATAACCTGTTCTTCCTTTTGATTTGATGATTGTTGTTCGACGGCATGCGGACGGGCGACACGCGAGTTTGCCCGCCAAGCAGCAAGCCGATTGTTGTTTCGTCTGTCGTGGTAATACCCGTCTTCCGTCACCTTATTCCCGGCGCTCGAATAATTTCTCGGCACTATGTTATTTGTCAAGGAGCAGAAGGATAGTGGGGCACTGACTGGACGAGTTGCCGCGCCAACTTCTCTCGACTTCAACGTAGCGGGAATAAATCAAGCCGGACGCGGCATGTCTTCAGCGTCGAAATGAATTGAGGTTCATTCGCGTTAAGCGGTACGATTCGATTGCATGTTCAAACGCCCACGACAGGACGAGCGCGCACGCGAATGGTCGGCATTCGAGCGGGAAGCGGTGCCGCACATGGACCATCTGTTTCGCATCGCCAAGTGGCTCATGCGTGACCGCGTCGAGGCTGAAGATTTGGTGCAGGAGACATTCGTGCAGGCTCTGCAATCATTTCATCGTTACGAACAAGGCACGAATGCTCGCGCGTGGCTCGTCACCATCATGTACCGCGCGCGGGGGAAGCGATTGCGTTCGGGAAATCGTCTCAGACTTGTCAGCGACGTTGACGAACGCATCGCCGAAACCGTCGCCTTCGAGCCGCCGACGCCGCAGGGCATCAACGACGAAGAAGTTTTGCGCGCGCTCGAACGTCTGCCGTCACAGTTTCAAGAAGTGGTCGTGCTGTCGGACGTCGAAGATTTTACGTACAAAGAAATCGCCGAGACTATGGATGTCCCCATCGGGACGGTGATGTCGCGGCTCTCGCGCGGGCGCAAGCTGTTGCGTGCGGAACTGAGTAGATACGCCAACGAGCAGGGAATCAGGAGCGTGGGTAAGTAAGGATGCCGCCGGTTTGATAATCGCTACGAAGTGAAAAGCGAAGTTTGAAAGCAGGATTGCCAATGCATTGCAGTGATTTTCACGAAATTGCCGATTCGTATCTCGGCAACGAGTTACTGGTTGAAACCAACCATGGGGTAATTGCTCACCTCGAAGCGTGCCCCGCGTGTCGCCGCGAACTCGCCGCGCGGCGCGAGTTGCGTGTGCGTTTGCGCTCGGCTTTCACCAACTCGGCAGCGTTGCAGCCTGATCCCGAGTTCACCAACCGTCTGCGCGCACAACTACGCGCCGACGCTTTAGGTGAAAAGACATCGGTAAAGTTCGGACCGTGGATGGCGATTGCCGCGAGCGTCCTGCTGATTCTCACGGCCGGCTTACTGGCAACGCGACGGACGACGCATATCACTCCCACCGAACTTGGTGATAACGGACGTGGAAATCAGAATGAAGCGGCGCGGCTCGAGTCGCCGTCGCCGCAGCCGAACGCGTCGGGCGACGCGGCGAAACTTTTTATGACCGGGGCGACGGAGTTGGCGGCGGGCGATCATCGAGACTGCGCGGTTAATTACAAACTAGCCGAAGAACCGATCCCGCTCGCAGAAGCCGGGCGCAGGTATGACCGCGCGTACATCAATTTAGTGCCTGCCGTGATGTCACAACAGAATCAACTTGCCGGCGGAGTGCGATTCGTCGAAGCTCATTCGTGCGTGTTCAACGGGAAACGCTTCGGACACATTATCCTCAAAGAAGGGAACCATCTGGTTTCGGTTCTCGT
>JAIVJP010000077.1 GCA_020199975.1 Acidobacteriota bacterium | reverse complement strand
GACGGAGACCTCAACAGATATCACGCCGGTTGAGGAAACGAAGCCTGCTGCTCCCTTGGCGAAGGCGGCAGATCCAGAACCAACTTCTCGCGACCGGGAGCAGAGTTCTCGCAATTATCCACGCTCCCCGCGAAGAGATCGACAACAACCAACGATTACGGATCTGCTGGATGAAGGACAGGAGATTCTCGTCCAGATCGCTAAGGAACCGATTGCCAAGAAGGGTGCCCGCATCACTTCTCACATCGCGCTGCCGGGTCGTTTTCTTGTTTACATGCCAACGGTGGAACATTTGGGGGTCTCTCGGAAGATCGAATCGGACAGCGAACGACACCGGCTGCGGAAGCTGATCCAAATGCTGAGAGCGGAAGAGGATATTCCGTCGGGCGGTTTCATCGTGCGAACGGCCGGTGTAGGCATAAGCGAACCGGATTTGCGCGAAGACGTGCGCTACCTGGTAAGAACCTGGCTCGACATTCGAGCGGCCGCCGAGAAATCGAAGCCCGCCTCGCTGGTGCATCGCGACCTCGATCTGGTCCAGCGCATCCTGCGCGACCAGTTGTCGGATGATTTTTCCGCAATTCGAGTCGACTCCGAAGAGGAATACGCCCGCATTGTGGAGTTTGTGAATCGCATTCAGCCACGCATGGTCAAACGCATCAAGCTTTACACGAAGGAGCAGCCAATCCTGGAGGCCTACGGCGTACAGGCCGAGATTGATAAAGCCATCAAGCCGAGAGTCTGGCTAAGGTCCGGCGGCTATCTGGTAATCAACCAAACCGAAGCATTGGTGGCCATTGACGTCAATACCGGCAAGTTTGTTGGCCGTGGGAGCGGTCGTTTGGAAGACACGATCACGCGGACCAATCTAGAAGCAGTCGACGAAATTGTCCGGCAGATTCGTTTGCGCGATTTGGGCGGAATTATTGTGCTGGATCTGATCGATATGGAGGAGCGACGCAATCGCACGCGGGTTATGCAAGCGTTGCAGGACGCTCTGCGTCATGACAAGTCGCCGACGAAGGTTCTCTCTTTCAATGATTTTGGTCTGGTAATTATGACTCGCAAGCGGGTCAAGCAATCGTTGGAAAGAACGCTTTGTGCTCCTTGCCAGTACTGCCAGGGCGCCGGGCTGATCAAATCTCCGCAGACCGTTTGCTACGAGTTGCTCGAGGAAGCGCGGCGTCTGGGAAAAGCCATGAATGGCGACAAAGCCAACAAACAAGCGACGCTGCGAATCAATCCTGAAGTGGCGCGAGCGCTGCGCGGCCCGGAACGCGACGTGTTAAATGAGATCGAAGAATACCTGGGTCCGGTGGATATTAACAGTGACCCCAGGGTTCACCAGGAGCAGTTCGATTTCGCCTTTATTTAGTCAGAGATCGGACTTTGGCGTCGAATGTTTCGTCCATGGGTAAACTCGCCAATCTCTGGAAGACGATGATCGCGGGTGGCGCCGGCGTGGCCGCCCTCGCAGCGATGAATGCTAATATCCGGAAAAACGCGATCGATCCGGATGACAGCGCGCTCGGTGGCGAGGCCCGTTTCTTCGATTGGAAATACGGCAGAATCTTCTATAAGACGGCGGGGACCGGACACCCTAGCCCGCCCTTGGTTTTTATCCACGGTGTCGGCGCCGGTTCGTCCAGCTTCATGTGGAGGAAAAACTTTGACGTGCTGGCGCGGGATTTCCGAGTCTACGCCTTTGATCTGCTGGGCTTCGGATTCTCTGACAAGCCGAGTACGGCCCCTTACTCCGCTGATCTCTACGTCGAGCTAATCACCGATTTCATCCGAGAAGTAGCAGGATATCCTGCGAATATCGCTGCCAGTTCCCTGGGCGCCGCTTACACCATTCGGGTAGCAGATGAGCATCCAGAGCTGGTCAAATCAATGGTGCTCAACGCACCCACCGGCGCTGACAAATTAAATACGCGGCCGGGGATGTCGGGCGCAGCGTTTTATGGACTGTTGCAGTCGCCCGTGCTTGGCACATCGTTCTATAACGTGATGGCCAGCGAGCGCAGTATCCGCGACTACTCACGCAAGCACTTGTTCTATGACCATCGACGCGTGACTAACCGGGTGGTGGCAAACTTCTACGCCACCAGTCATCAGCAGGGCGCGCAACACGCTATCGCGGCTTTCCTCTCTGGATATCTGAATACAGACACACGCGCTGCTTTCTCACGATTGACCCAACGCGTGATGCTGGTTTGGGGCAAACAGGACCAGACGACTCCCGTCGCTCAGGCGGTAGCACTACTTGAAGCAAACCCACGTGCCAGCCTGGAAGTGTTTGACTATTGCCGGATGATGCCTGAGCAAGAGCATCCGGATAAATTTAATACCCTCGTTCGGGATGCATTCCTCGCGCGCTCGGCGGCGACTTGATGTACCCACGCGCGCCAATGCTCACCCGCAAAAAGTTCGGAAAGGCTCCCACATTAAGTACTGGCGCAGTTTCATTCCGGAGTTGAAGCCATTACTCGGCGCATGCGAATCGTTACAGAACCGCGGTTCTGTAACGAGCGCTTCTCAACGGGTTGCCTGCGTTCCGGACCGATTGCAAACGGCACGAGTACCTCACACTATTAAGAAGTTGACACTATTAAAACGTTGACACTGCTCAGAATCTTTCACTAAGATGAGCCGCCTCGTATTAAACACCGCACAAGTTGTGGTAGTGTCAGTCGGCGCGGTGTCTGCTCTTGCTCTGGTGTTTCACACACAATGGTGCGTGCTGGACACGCTGGTATCCGATTCCAAACAAGACCTAAAGTCAATCTGAATTCGAAAACAGGAGAAAATATGCCCAACTCTCTGCTTCGCTCCTTTGCCGTGCGGGTCAAAGGATCAAGTATTTGTCTGCTTGTGACACTCGTATTTGCAACCGCAGTAGTGGCACAAACCCAAATCACCAGCGGCACTATCCAGGGAACGGTGCTTGATGCAAATGGCGCAGCCGTCCCCAGCGCTAGTGTGGAAGTTAAGAACGTCGAGACAAACTTCTCCAGAAATTTGACCACCGATGAAGACGGACGATTCGTTGCCCTCTCTTTGCCGCCTGGCAGGTACACCGTCACAGTTTCGAAGCAAGGCTTCGCGACTTTGGTAGTTGAGAATGCCAACCTTACGGTAGGACAGGCGATGTCGCTGCCCCTTTCAATGAAGGTTTCCGGAGTCGAAGAGCGAGTAACTATCACGGCGACCCCAACGATTGACACGGTAAAGACGGAATCGAGCACGACCCTCGGCGAATCGACGGTGGGAAACACTCCTATTCTGGGACGTAAGTTTGAAGACTTGTTGACTCTCACGCCTGGCGTCAGCATCGTCCAGGGACCCGACGGCGACGAAATCACCTTTGCAGGCCAACGCGGAGTCTTTAATAACGTCAGCCTTGATGGCGGCGACTACAATAACGGATTCTTTGGCGAGCAGGCAGGCGGCCAGCGCGCCGCGATTGATATACCGCTGGATGCTGTTAGAGAGTTTCAAGTGGTTGCCACCGGGGCCAATGCCGAATTCGGTCGCACCGCTGGGGGTGTTATTAACGTGATTACAAAGTCAGGCACGAACGCGGTACATGGCAGTCTCTTCCACTTTCAGCGACTCGAAGCGCTTACCGCGAACGATTCTGACGGCAAACCTCTCACAGATTTCCGCCGCGAGCAGTTTGGGGGAACGATTGGTGGACCAATTCGCCGCGACAAGGCGTTTTTCTTCTTTTCCAGTGAGAATATTAACGAGCGGCTGACAAGAGCCAACCTAAGTGAACAGATTGGAACAACTCCCTGTCCTATTTCTGCGCCGGTGATTACTGCTAATGAAGTCTTGATCAATGGCAACCCGGACTGCGAAAGGCAAGCACTGATTGCCTTCTTTAGGGCTAATCGAAGTCAGGAGGAAGGTCGACCGATTAACCGCAAAGTCAGAAATAACGCTTTGCTTGGCAAGATCGACGTCGACATCACGCAGAACAACCGCTTAACGCTCTCCCACAACTTCGACTATTCGCGCAATACGAACCAGCTTCACGAGCGTTTCCCCAACGAAGGTCAACGAGTTCCATTTCACGTATGCGCGCGAGGAACGGCCGCGCTCCGCAGTTGAGTCGAACGTTCCGGCCGACACGGCAATGGGCTTCGTGACAACCTTTCGCTTTGGCCACCCATTCTTCCTCGCACCGAACGTTGACGAGACCTTCTGGCGCACACAATTGAAGGACAACTTCTCGATCGTGTCGGGCCCTCACACGGTGAAGTTCGGCGGGGAGTGGATACACAGTCTCAACTCGCAAATCTTCCGCGGGTTCTTCGAGGGTCGATATATCTTTGACAGCGTCACGGGGTTTCTTCGCTACGCCACTCCGGGCGCTCCAGGCTCCGGCTTCGGACCTAACGCCGGTCGGTGCACGGACGGTACGTGGACGGATTTAACCCTAGCAATGCCTCCTTGCGCAGGCGCTACCACGCCGCTCCTGCTTTTCCTTCAGGGCGCAGGACGCAGCGGTCCCGCGACGGACGCGGCAGGGGCTTCAAGTATCAAGAACGAGGACTTCGCACTCTTCGCCCAGGACAAGTGGCAGATTCGGCCGAATTTTACATTGAGCTACGGCCTGCGCTGGGAAGCGCAAATCTTCCCTGACCCGGTTGTGCCACCCGAGCAGACGGCGTATGGGCTCTTCTTAAATGATCCGCGCTTCCCTTCTGATGGCACACTGCACAATCAGAAGAAGATGTTCCAGCCACGCCTCGGCTTTGCGTGGGATATCGGCGGTAACGGTAAATCTGTTTTGCGCGGGAGCTGGGGTATCTACAACGCGCGACAGAACATGCTTACGCAGGTGGGCTCCATCACCACCAACGGCGTCCAGCAGCAAACGATCGCGGGTGGCCTATTCGCCAACCCGACCATCCGTCCCACGTGGCCTGGACTGGTTACGCCGACTGCGGGTTCATGCTCAACTATAAACGGGTTCAGCGCGCCCGGCCCCTTCAATAACCCCTTCCCGTGCTTTTCGGGTGTACGCGTCTTCAGTCGCGATTATGCGAACCCGCGCATATATACGGCGAACGTCGGTTTCGAACAGGAGTTGGTGCCAAACCTTTCGCTTTATGTCGACTTCACCCACGCGAAAGGCGTTCACTTGACGCGATTCCTCGACTACGCCCGGACTGGATTTTTCAATGACTACTTGGGCGAGACGATGGTTGCCAGCGCCAACGGAAAATCTCTCTACAGAGGGTTCACGGCCGGAATGCGGAAGCGTTTCAGCCGCGGCTTCCAGTTTGAGTATGATTCCAACGAGCGTGACCCCTTCACCGACCGCGCCTTCGATATCAACAATTTGCAGCTTGATTACGCGCTCTCCGACCGAGACATTCGCCACCGTTTCAACTTCTTTGCCAACGTCAACATACCCTGGGGCTTCGAGTTTAGCCCGCGCGTGCAGGCACGAACTGCGCAACCAAAATCGCCGGATTGCGCGACCCGCTGTTTTCCACGCAACACGCTTAGAAAGACCAACGAGTACTTCTCGTTCGACTGGCGTTTGCAGCGACCATTCCGCTTCGGCGAGCGATACGCGCTGATCCCGATTGTCGAGTTGTTCAATACCTTCAACACCGACAACAACATCGACCCAACCATTGGGTCGGCACTGTTCGACTTCAATGGTTTCCTGCGCACCGGCGTCGGAGACCCGAGACAATTGCAGCTAGGGGTAAAGTTCACCTTCTAAAACAAGCATAGAGCTAAGACTGAAGAGGGGTACGGCATGCCGTACCCCTCTCGCTTTTTAAAAATGTATCGTGAGGTGCCCACTTCTCTTTCGGCAGTCCCATAGCTTCATAGATTGAGTACCAGTTTGGCGAGTAAACAGCCTCGTATATCGCCTGTGGGGATTCGAAACCGAGAGAACGGAAGGACTTTTGAAATGCGGTCAGACCGAGTTGGGCAGAGTCGACGATAGTTCCATCCCAGTCGAAGAGCAAAGTCGTAACGTTTTCCGTACGCGGATCCATTTTCAAAAGTAGTTTGTGGTAGGCTTCAGCTGAGAAGAAGTGCTGGTTCAGTGGTTTTCGGACTTCTCATTCACACCGCGGTTCCTGGAGCGCGGGCATCTTGCCCGCCGAGCGTGCGCTAGCGCGCTCAGAATCTTCGCTTCACTCCACATTCACCTTGCCACGTGCAGATTCACGCCTGTGGCGCTCATGCGGGCAAGATGCCCGCGCTCCAAGGGATGTGGCTAATCCGCAATCATCACGGTCAACTCGCGCAAAGGCATCGATTCCCTAGCATCAGCCTGGAGAGACTCATCCCGGTGCACGTGACGGTAAAGAATGTCGCGCTGCTGCGGGATAAAGCCCGCTTCGCGGATCAGGTAGCGAAGCATTTTCTCATCTGCTCGATTGTGTGCCCCCGCCGCCGACACTACGTTCTCCTCAATCATGATCGAGCCCATATCATTTGCTCCAAAGCGAAGGGCCACTTGACCGAGCTTCAAACCCTGCGTCAACCACGATGATTGGAAGTTTTCGATGTTGTCTAGAAACAGCCGCGAAACGGCCAGCATCTTGAGATAGTCGATGCCGGTTGGCTCGTCCTTGATGCGCCGGCCCAGCGCGGTGTTTTCTCGCTGGAAGG
>JAIVJP010000368.1 GCA_020199975.1 Acidobacteriota bacterium | reverse complement strand
GTCGTAATGGACACTGAAGAATCTAACGAACATTCCCCTTCACTTTCCCCGAACGCAATCCAACGAATTAAGGATTCTTGAGCGAGGATTCTTGAGCGAGGATTCTTGAGCGACATGCAGCTGACCGCGAATAGCGTTGCTCTCATCCGCAAGACTTGGCCGTATCCGCGTTGTGTGCGCGGCGGCTGATGGCGAGCATTCGGCGTTTCCTCTTTTCTGCGAGGGAGCAAAAATGATTTAATTCCTTTCCCTGGAGGAGAGAAATGGGAAAACAAGAAAAAGGTTTGTCACGCCGCCAGATGTTGGGAATGGCGATTGGCTTAGGCGGCTTTGCCCTTAGCGGAAAGACCGGCTCAGTCTTCGCTCAGGAGGCGAACCGTTTGTTCACGCCGCCCCTTACCTCAGGCCCGTTTTACCCCCAAATAAAACCGCTCGACCAAGATGCCGATTTAACTGTGCTTGCCGGTAAAAAGGGGCCCGCACAAGGCAAGGTTATTCATCTGACTGGACGAGTGCTGAACTTGAACGGCGAGCCGGTGAGCGGTGCTAAAGTCGAAATCTGGCAGGCGGACGCTAACGGTCGATACTCTCATGATAGCGACCCCAATCCTGGCCCACGAGACCCAAACTTTCAAGGCTACAGTGTTCAGAAGACAGACGCGGAAGGACGGTACCGGTTCAAAACGATCAAGCCTGGCGCTTACCCGGGACTTATAGCCGGGATGCGCACGCCTCATATCCATTTCGAGGTGGAGGGGAAGGTTGACCGCGTTATAACGCAAGTGTTCTTTCCCGACGAGCCGCTCAACGAGCAGGATAGTATTTTGCAGAGTATAAAAGGCCCACGTAAAGAAGCCCTGATTGCTAAAATGATGCCGCCGACAAAAGAAATGGACTTTCAGGGTGCTTAGTGCGTCGGCGGCTGAAGCGGGGCGTTAGATTGCTGCCGCTTAGCACCCAGACTGAATTGACAAGGCCATTGACTCTTCTCGAACTAGCGGCACAAGTTTCACAGTTACGCGCACTTCTGAAATGTAACGCCCCGCGATAAGCCGCGCGCTGTAGCCTTCGATAACGACCTGCTTGATGGCGCGTCAGCTTCATCGCGACGTTAGATTGCTCCTCTCCAATCACATGCAATTGATTTGGAGGTGAGTAGCAGTGACACTGCGGTTCTTGAAGTTGGGCGGCCAGTTTGCGTGGACGCTAAATGACATTCCTGGAGGAATAAGGCAATGATTCGTGGTCTACATGCGATGTTCTATTCGTCGCAAGATAACGAGCTTCGCGCGTTCCTGCGTGACAAGTTGGGGTTCAATGGAACGGACGTCGGCGGGGGCTGGCTGATCTTCGATACGCCCGAAGCGGATCTTGGGGTGCACCCAACCGATGGAAATGAGGTCGCGTCGGGCACAGCTGATATTTCGTTTTATTGCGACGACATCAACGAGACGGTGCGGGATCTTCGGTCACGCGGAGTCGAGTTCACGCAAGAGGTCGAAGACCACGGCTACGGCCTCGTGACTTACTTCAAGGTTCCCGGTGGGTTTGCGGTCCAGCTCTACGAACCGAAGTACGCTAAGTGATATCACGTCGCCTGCATATAAGTTGGGGTTCGCTCTCACCAGGAGCAGGCCGCCGAACGCATGCACCCGAGCCCCGACAGCGTGGCTTTCAAGATTCCTCCTAGCGCTCAGGTTGAAAGCTGCTCGCGGGCGGCGGGTGATGCGTGGCGTTAGGCTGCGCTGGAGACTGAGCTAAACGAGCTGCTGTGGAAGCCGTGCGTGTATTGCGCGAGCTCATCTGCCACATATCAGCCACAACGCAAGGACGGCTGCCAAAGCTGGCAGCCGTATATGGTTGACAAAAATGGTCGGGACGACTGGATTCGAACCAGCGACCTCACGCACCCCAAGCGTGCGCGCTACCAGGCTGCGCCACGTCCCGTCAAGGGATTTAAGTATGTCTCGAAAAGCTTAATTGTCAACTGCAGTGAACTTGGGCTATTTCTTGGAAGGCGTGGAAGCCTGGCTCTCTTTCTCGAGCATTGAGAGTAGTTCCCTCAGCTCAGTGGCGAGCCGTCGCAGGGCGTTGCGATCCTCAGCGGTCTTTAATCCATCACTTGAAGCGAGGCGCGCGTTCGCAACTTTTGAGAGTCTTTGCGTTGACGACTTCTCGTTGGCTAAAGCCGAGGACGCGTATCCTTCACCGCCTTCACCCGTTCCCGTTTTGATTTTGCCACCGCGCAGGTCATTCGCGAGTCTTTTCTTGGCTCCGGCTATCGTGTACTGGTCCTCATAGAGTAGTTCCTTAATTCTGAGCGCCATCTCCACATCACGCTTCCGATAAACTCTTTGCCCGGCGCGATTCTTTTGTGGGGCGAGCATCGAAAACTCCGACTCCCAATAGCGCAACACATGCGCTTGCACACCGGCGAGCTCGCAAACTTCACCAATCTTGAAGAAGAGTTTCTCAGGTATGGCGACCCCCGAATGACTCATAGTTCAAAACGCGGACTCGTCTTCGAAGTCTTTCCTGCTCAGCAGCGAGCACTCACGAAATTCCAAAACGTTTATTGCTTGGCTGGTGTGGCGGTCACCGGGTTGCGTTGGTTGTAGTCGGTGATAAAGGCCCGCGTCAGGTCCACACTATCGTTAATAATGAACATCACTTCGCCCAGCTTACTTACATCGAAGATCACATTCACACCGCGCTGTCGGGCAAACGCCTGAAGCGCGGGGCTGATATCCTTGTAGACCGGTTCAGTCGCTTCGCGCAGCCGTTTTTGGTAAGCGCTCTGGGCATCTTGAGTCTTTCGCTCGATATCCTTCTTTAGTGCCTCTGCCTGCTCCATCTTTGCGTTCCGTGCTTTTTGATCTTCCAAGTTTCTGGTCGCCTCGATGTCTTTACCTAGCTGCTCATACTGAGCTCGCAATTTCTGAAGCTCATCGCTGCGCGGCTTGAATTCGCGGTTCACTATTTCGAAGGCGCTGACGAGCTGGGTAATCCCCGTTTTCGGATCGGCGAAAGCCTCGGTATCAATAATGGCGATTTTGCCGTCTGCAATTACGCCGGTGTTTGGCGGCGCTGTGGGACTCGCAGCAGAGGGCCTCTGAGCGGCAGGCACGGCCGGACGTCCGGTCGCGGGCTGCTGGGCGGCGGCCGTAACCGGCGCCAAAACCGCAAGCGCAGCGGCCAGTGTGGAATAGATGAGCTTCATATTTCTCTTCTGATCGTGCGAAGTATTAAGGGACGCCCCCGCCGGCCGGTTCGAACTTCGATCGGGTCGCAGCATGAAGTTTTCTCTAATCGCTGGCTTCCAGGGAGTTAAAGAAGATTGCGGCGAGTACAGGCAACCTGCTGGGACGAAGGCATGTTACAAGCGCAGCATTTCGCGTGTCAACACTTATATTTAGCCGTGTTCAGTTCAAACTAAGTCTTAAAGGTAACGCATAAGCTTTTTTCTCTTCTGCGTAGTGATGAATGGCAACTGTTTGATCTGCGCCCTCGCTAGACGACATCTGATCAGCAAGTTATAATCACGCGTCATTCCCGCACATAAAGCAGCCGTCTAGTGGAGGATCATTGCAGACAGTGACCAGGTCGCCTACCGCCTTCCGTCTCGCCACGCGGCTCGATGAAATTGGTTTTTCCGACATCGTAAGCATTCGCAATCGCATAATGAAACTCCGCGCATCCGGCGCGACGGTTTATCAATTTGAGGGGGGAGAGCCTTACATGAACACTCCCGACTTCATAAAATCAGCGATGGTGCAGGCGCTTGAGGAGAACCGCACTCGCTACGCACCATCCTCAGGGATTCCGGAGCTCCGCGCTGCCATAGCGGAAAAACTGCGGGACAAAAATCATATTCCCGCGCAAGACACGGATGTCATCGTTTTAAACGGCGGCATGCAGGGATTGTTTGGTGCCTTTCAGTCGGTCGTTAATCCTGGCGAAGAAGTTCTTGTCTTCTCGCCTTACTGGACGCCAATAAAGGATCTGATTTCTCACTGTCAGGGAAAGGCGGTTCTGGTGCCAACCGGAGTTGCTCGAGCGGAGGGCTTTGAGGAGACGCTTAAGCACTATGCCGGCGATCGCACCAGGGCCATCTACTACAACACCCCGCAGAATCCGACCGGCGTAGTCTTCACACGGGAAGAAGCGAATGCTGTGGCGCGTTTCGCTCAAGCTCGCGACCTCGTCGTGATCGCCGATGAGGCATATGAGGATCTCGTTTACGACGGTGAGCATTTTTCCATCGCCTCGATCGTAGGAATGTCTGAACGGACAATCACCTGCTTTACTTTCTCAAAGTCGTATGCGATGACCGGATGGCGTCTCGGCTACACCGTGGCTTGCGAGCCCTGGATGACCGGCTTGCGCAAGACAACACTCTATTCGTCCAACGGGGTCTCCACGCCAACACAGTGGGCCGGTCTACCTGCCTTCAATACGAAGTCGAACATTCTCGAAGAGCATCGCGCTGCATATCGCCAGCGCCGTGATTCACTTTTAGCGGGTTTGAATGAGCTGGGCTTAAAGTGCGAAACGCCTGCCGGCGCGTTCTACGCCTTTCCCGATGTAACGCGTATCAGCCACGACAGTCGAGAAGCTGCTGAATTCCTGCTCGACCGTGCCCAGGTGGCGACTGTCCCGGGCGTCGTCTTTGGTGAACACGGCGAGGGTCATCTGCGTTTTTCCTTTTCCACTTCAATCGCAACGATCGAAGCAGGACTGGATTCACTTCGTCGCAACCTCTAAACGAATTTCGGACTTCGGATGGAGGATTTCGGATTTCCGAAATTTGGGTCGCACACTCAAACATCCGGTGAGCGCTAGCCGTGTCGCTAGTTTGTGAAAGCCAAAGAAGCTTGAGCAGCTTCATATTCGAATTCGAAATTCTCATGAACGAGTTTGATTTCATCGATCATCTCCGAGCCCAGACGGAAGCCCGCGGATACCCGTCAGAATTGTTGCGCGGAATTGGTGATGACGCCGCCGTGATCAAACAGCTCAC
>JAIVJP010000367.1 GCA_020199975.1 Acidobacteriota bacterium | reverse complement strand
GTACTGCACAACATACAACTGAAGATTCCCGCTGGTGCAATGGTTGCACTCGTGGGTGAATCAGGAGGCGGCAAATCGACGCTCACAAAGCTCTTTCCGCGCTTTCATGATCCGGTTTCTGGCTCGGTGCTCTGGGACGGGATCGATCTACGAGATGTGAAGCTCTCAAGCTTGAGACGTCAAATCGCGTTGGTCACCCAGGAAACCGTGCTTTTCAATGACACGGTTCTCCATAACATCGCGTACGGCAGACCCGAGGCTACGCAAGCTGAAATCAAAGAGGCTGCTCGCATTGCTTTCGCGCACGACTTCATCATGGAGCTACCGCGCGGCTACGAAACGATTGTCGGCGAGCGGGGAGTTTTTCTCTCCGGCGGGCAGCGTCAACGCCTGGCCATCGCCCGCTCGCTACTGGTTGATGCACCGCTATTAATTCTGGACGAGGCTACCTCAGCTCTGGATGCCGAATCCGAACGCTACGTGCAACGCGCAATAGCTAATCTAGTTCGCAACCGCACCACCATCGTGATTGCTCACCGCCTCTCTACCGTCCGTCGCGCTGACAGCATTGTGGTGATAGAGGGAGGTCGGATTATCGAAATGGGAACCCACACGACGTTGCTGTCTCGTGGCGGGCAGTATAAGAAACTCTATGAGCTTCAGTTTGCGGACGAAGAAGAAGAGTTGTCAGTTATTAGTGGTCAGTAGTCAGTTGTCAGTGGTAAATGGCAACTCACCGGATTCAAGCAACGAGCAAACACAATGAATGATTCTAGAGGGAACCACTGACCACTGACCACTGACTACCGACGCGAAAAAACTTATGAAATCAATGACGGGATATGGGCGTGGCTCTGCAACTGGAGATGATTTCTCCGTGTCCGTCGATTTGAAAACGGTTAACAACCGGTTTCTCGATGTGCACCTACGCCTGGGGGGGGAAGTCTCGCCACTGGAAGGACAGATCAAACGACGCATCAGTTCCCGGGTCTCGCGGGGTCGGGTTGATGTAACCATCACGTTTGAGCGAACGTCCCAGGTTGCCTACGAGTTGAATCGTCCGCTAATTACAGGCTATTTGACTGCCCTGAGAGAAATGCAACAGGATTTTGGGATCGCGGGCGATTTGGATATCAATGTGTTTGCGCGGCTCCCGGGAGCGCTGCAAACCGCACGCAGCGGCCTCAACGAAGGCATGATTGTCGGCATTGAGCGCGCGCTCGATGAAGCACTTGCGGAGCTGGAAAGAATGCGAGCACAGGAAGGCGAGATGCTGCGAAAAGAGATGCGCGAACGTGTCGACAACATAGAAGCGCTGATTCCGGTTATCGAAGCGGCAGCGAGTGGATTGGTTGAGACGTATCGGGTGCGCCTGCAAAAGCGGATTGGGGAGCTGTTCAATCGGGAAAACCTTCTGGTTGAGCTTGATCCTTCACGAGTGGCTCAGGAAGTCGCCTATCTGGCTGACAGGAGTGATGTCAGTGAGGAGATGGTGCGACTTCGCAGTCATCTGGCCCAATTTCGCGAGGCGCTGGATTCCACAAGCGAGACCGGGAAGATGCTCGACTTTCTGCTGCAGGAACTGAATCGGGAAGCAAATACGACCCTGTCGAAAGCAACAGAGCTTTCAATCAAAGAGGCCGCGCTCGGCATCAAGGCTGAGGTGGAGAAACTGCGCGAGCAGGTGCAGAATGTCGAGTGAACAGAAAGAGTTTGAACGATTGGACACTGTGGCTCCTGAGGAGGCGACGCGTGGCATTCTCTTCGTTGTGAGTTCTCCCTCGGGCGGCGGCAAAGGCACGCTCATTCAACAGGTGTTGAAGCAGGTGCCAAATCTTAGATACTCTGTTTCATACACCACTCGTGCGCCGCGTAATGGCGAAGCTGAAGGACGCGAATACTTCTTCGTGAGGCCGGAAAAGTTTGAGGCGATGGTCGCAGCCGGTGAATTTCTGGAATGGGCACATGTGCATGGCAAGCTCTACGGAACCAGCCGCCATCAGGTCTCTCATGAAGTATTCGAAGGACGAGACGTCATTCTCGAAGTGGACGTGCAAGGGGCAGCCAGCGTGCGTGAGTTAGTCACAGATTCGGTCAGCATTTTTATCCTGCCCCCATCGGTTGAAATTTTGCGGCAGCGGTTAATAGCCCGAGGAACTGATTCATCGGAGGAGCTGGAGCTGCGACTGAAACACGCGCCCGCGGAACTGAAGCACTACAAAGAGTTTGATTACGTGATCATCAATGATGAGGTGGAAAAGGCAGCCGGA
The DNA here is from genome assembly GCA_020199975.1 of Acidobacteriota bacterium. Taxonomy (GTDB): domain Bacteria; phylum Acidobacteriota; class Blastocatellia; order Pyrinomonadales; family Pyrinomonadaceae; genus PSRF01. The sequence continues at coordinate 1,884 of JAIVJP010000367.1, read as the reverse complement.
CATCTAAGATGCATCATTCAGGCCGAGAGAACGCGCCGGGCCCGCCAGGAGCCACAGATTAAGCGAGTAGTCGAGAGTTTTTCTTTAGACTAGAGCCGAACTCTCTGACGCGGGCGGACATCGCCGAGTCACCTGTACCTACCACGGGGCAACTCTATGCAGTGCGCCGGCAGAGCGAAGTGGCGACGGCGCTTTGGATGGTCGTCGACTCTCAAGGGATGCTCGAATGCAGAGGGAAGAAGCAGCCGACTTGCCTATTGCTCGATGCATCCAAAGCGGTGGCGCGCTGCGCTTGCTACCGCACTCCAAAGCAACATTCTGCTGTTCGGAGAGTTCCTAATGCAGCTTTCGTCCCGAATGTTCGGAAGCTGACTCCTGATAACCAATTGATCTTGAATGAGCGCTAACAGGAGGACCATCAGCCATCATGCCAACCACAAACACAGATCTGGAAAATGCCTTAGATGAGATTCAGGCTCCGGAAATCGATTCCAAATATCGGCTCATTATTCTCGCCGCTAAGAGAAGCAAACAACTGCAGCGCGGCGCCCGCCCACGCATCGAAATCGATCCTGTGAAGCACAAGCCCACTCGTATCGCCCTGGAAGAGGTCATGCGGGGTAAGGTGAACTTCAAGATTAACGACGAAGATAAAGAATAGCGACGGAGCAGGATCTGTATTAGGGCGAGCCGGGCCTACATTCCTTTGTAATCCGGCCCGCCACCGCCTTCCGGAGTCACCCAATTGATAATCTGGTACGGATCCATGATGTCGCACGTTTTGCAGTGAACGCAGTTTGAGAAGTTGATCTGAAGTTTGCGCCTGCCGTTCGTGCCATCCTCAACCATTTCGTAAACCGCTGCCGGACAAAAACGCTGGCATGGGTTGCCATATTCCTCAGCGCAACGCGTGGAACAGATGTTTTTATCCAGAACATGCAGGTGCGCGGGCTGATCTTCGTCGTGCCCAACCGCGGCATGGTAGACGCCGGTAAGCTTGTTGAATGTCCTCTCACCGTCGAACTGAAGCCCGTTGTAACGCTGTTCGATATTGTCGCCGTGATATCCGAAAGCAGATAGCTTCTTCATCACTTCATGGCCTGGCTCCGCTTTCGTACGATCGAGAATCCCCCAGGCCCGCCCTCCGGTAATGAACTGAAGCCCGGTGTTTACTAATCCCAGCCAACGTCCATGCTTGAAGCCCGCATGAAAGTTCCTCACCTTGCGCAGCTCGGGCATGATCCAACTTTCATTAACGAGTTGCTCATAGCGCTGCAGCTGGCGTGCTGAGAAATCTCCGGCTAACAGCGCCTCGAATATGGCTTCCGCCGCCAGCATGCCGCTCTTGATCGCTGAGTGAATTCCTTTCAGTCGCTGCGAGTTGAGAAATCCGGCACAGTCGCCCACGAGTAACACTCCGTCGGCGTAAATCCTTGGCATGGCGAAGTAGCCACCTGCGGCGATTGTTTTGGCGCCGTAACGGATCATCTTGCCGCCCTCGAGTAAGCGTAAGAGAAAGGGATGCGACTTGAATCGTTGAAACTCCGCGTGCGGGTCGAGCAGGGGATCTTGATAGTCGAGACCGGTTACATAGCCGATATTGAGAATGCGATTTTGCATTCCGTAGATCCAGCCGCCGCCGTAAGTGTGAGCATCTGACGGAAAACCCAATGTGTGTGTCACACGGCCCGTGGGATATCGATCGTCTGGCAGCTCCCACAGCTCCTTTACGCCAATACTGTAAACCTGGGGTTCCCGGCCTTCGTCAAGACCGAGACGTTCGGTGAGTTTTTTCGTTAACGAACCTCGAGGTCCTTCCCCGAGCACGGTTACCTTCGCGTGCAAATCAACTCCCGGCTCAAAGTTGGCCTTCGGCTTCCCTTC
>JAIVJP010000076.1 GCA_020199975.1 Acidobacteriota bacterium | reverse complement strand
GGTTTGGGTACTCCTTCGCCAAAGACCGCGGCTGCTACTCCTTCGCCCAAGTAGCGATCGAAGAATAACCACCAAGAGACGACTTGCCCTGGTCGAATCTCCTGACCCTGAGTACCTTTGGCGCCTTGGTGGACTCCACCCCAGTGGGTATGGCACCCCAGCCGAGATGCTCGGCCGGGGACTCCGCTCTGCCCCGCTGGGCACCCCGGTTGATTTACGGCCGGCAAGTTACTTCTAACCTACGACCAAATTCCGGGAATGATCGTGCGGCAGGCGTGGCACTCTCCGGCAGGTGTGACCTTCATCTGCTGAACAAGGTAGCCGTAACGCTCCACAAGCAACTCGTCGCATGAGGGACAATAAGTATTTTCCCAGCGCCCTACGCGGCCGGGGAGGTTTCCAGCGTAGATGTAGCGCAGCCCTGCCTCACGTCCAATCTCGCAGACGCGAATCAGTTGCTCGGCTGTCGTATTGGCATTTTCAGTCATTCGGTAATCCTGATGAAATGCCGTGACGTGCCAGGGAATGTCAGGGGACACTGAGGCGATGAAATCCGCCGCGCGCTTAAGTTCAGCTTCTGTATCATTGAAGCCTGGGATCACCAGCGTAACGATCTCCTCCCAGAACTCACGCTCGTTAACCATCTTCACGGTATCCAGAATGTTATCCACGACGCCACCAAGCTGCCGGTAGTTTTTATCGTTCATGGATTTCAAATCGATCTTGTAGCAGTCGGTCCAGGGACGTAGATAATCCAAAACCTGCGGCGTGGCATTGCCATTTGAGATGAAGGCGGTTCTGAACCCCTCGGGTCTCGCCTTCTTGAACACTTCGACTGCCCACTCGGCTGTTATCAGTGGCTCGTTATAACTGCTGCCAACCATCGCGGCGCCGCAAGCTTTGGCCATCGACACCAATCGGTCACTTGTTACAACTTTGGGCGCCGTTCCCGCGGCATCGTCGCGCAGCGCTTGCGAGGTCAACCAATTCTGGCAGTAGCCGCAATGCAGATCACAGCCGAGCATCCCAAAGGTCAAAGTGTCGGAGCCGGGCAACACATGGAAAAAAGGCTTCTTCTCAGTTGGGTCGCAGGCGAGCGCCGCGACATAATTCATCGGCACCCGAAGCTGACCGCCCTCGTTGAAGCGCACTTTGCAGATGCCGCGTTTCCCCTCCTTGATCAAGCAACGGTGCCCACAGGCGTAACACTTAAGCGCATTGCCGGGCAGATGCTCCGTTAATTCAGGCGCGCCTGCGGCCGTCAGGTCATCGAGGACTTGTGCTAGCGGCGCTGATGTAGAACTAATGGGCATGACCAATCTTTGAGACCTATTCGGTAGCAGAATCTCGCTTCGAGCAATTATACTGCCTTAAGATGTCCGTCGTCAGTTTGTCAGCCGAACCAACTGGATCTGGAGCGCGAGCAACCTGGAGCGCGGGCATCTTGCCCGCAATGAGCGCAAAGCGCGAAAACGCAGATGCGATAAGGTTAAGACTGAGGGGGGTAACCTGAGCGTACTCCGCGCGCTGTGCGGGCAGGATGCCCGCGCTCCACGAAGGGCATCTTGCCCGTGGCCAGTTGTCAGTGGTCAGTTGTCAGTCGTCGGTTGATGAAACTCCCTCGATCACAACCCAACGGACCGCCCACGGCCCCTGTCCACTGTCCACTGACCCCTGAGACGATTAGTGATGATCATCGAAGAGCTAACTGTCACCGCCTTTCAACAACACACGCGCGTAGTCGGTTGTGAGAAAACCAGGCGCGCCATCTGTATTGATCCGGGTGACGATTCCGAAAGCATTGTGCAGGCGATCGACAAGCACGGGTTTGAGTTGCAGGCGATTGCGATCACTCACGCTCACATGGATCACGTCGGCGGCGTGGCGGCCTTGAAGAAACTAAGACCGGAAGCAAAAATCCTGCTGATTCCTGTCAGAGCGGCGAGCGGTAACGACCCGGTTCTGGGTGTTACGGTTTGAATCTTCGGCTGCGGCACGTTCAAGAAGCTGAGAGTTCAACCTTTATGTTGGAGCGTCCATCCCGATGCAAACTGAAGCTTGGACTCTCAACTGCTTGAATCCTATTAACGTTCTTCTTATTTCTGCCCCGGAGTGCGCAAGCGGCTATTCTTCAGCTCTTCCCACCTTTCTTTCTGCTCGCCATCGAGTTGGCTGGGCAACGTTTCAACAGGAATGTTGTTTTGCTCACAGAAGTGACGCCAGAGGATAAAGCGGAGATCAAACTGCCCCGTCTGATCTGAGATCACATTGTCTACCGGTATCGGTTCTTCTTTCTTCTTTTCCCTGACCATGTCCTGGAACCACCCACCTAGTTTTATTACTTTGAGTTTAGCAGGTTTTTGCGGAATTATCTTTAGGGAGAAAGAGGAACGCGAGCGGCTAGCGACGGGGTTAACCTGCATAACACCCGCTCATTCCCGCTCGCACTACGTATGTCTTGCTATTCGAGGAACGCCAAGTACCGGAGTCTTATTTTTCAACTATGTCTTTTTTCAGACCGGTGACGAAGGTCAAGACTTCTTTCTTCTCTTTTTTCCGGAACCTTGAATTTGTCAAGCGATGCCACCAAATGTTTTGCGCCGGCATCCCAATCGCCCTCGGTAATGCCCAGGCCCTTATGAGAAGTCTTCATGTCGCGGCCGGTGTAGATACAGGGACCATCGGTAGCGGCACAAAACTGGTCGAGGATGTGCTGGCGAATCCGCTTTTTCGAATCCTCGCTATGTCCGGTGAAGAATTTCGAAAATCGGTCATCTGACACAAGCCTGCCAATAAAGTCGTCAACAACCGCGGCCAGCGCATTGTAGCCGCCCACCCGGTCGTAGAGTGATTTATCGCTTTGGCCATGGGCCTAGGCTTGGCATCGCAAAGGCTATCAGCAATGAGAGGACGATAACTGAAAGGGTTTGTCGGGAAGAGCAGTTTTTTCGCATTGGTCATTTCTCCTTCGGCTTGAATTGTCAATTTAGAGTAAGCTTGGGAACCCTCAACTCGGGCTTGCAGGTAACCCTGGTATTCAAAATCATTCCCATCGACTGTTGTTGAGATTAAGTCCGTAGCGCTGTCTCCGATCCCTGCTGTGATTGCGTCTAGCTTAGTTCGCTCAGCGTCTTAAGTTACGCTACTGAGGTAGATCGCCCCGGTAGGAGCGGGCATTCCGTCTTTAGGCTCCAGTGTGATAGCGAATACCGCGGCGCTGAAAGCTTCGGCGGGAACCTGATCATTCAGCGTGCCGGCGCCGGAAGCATCAGTGACAAAGACTTTCCCGGGCATTGGCCGGCCGCCGGCAATAAACCAAAGCTGATAGGCCTTTCCAGCCGGCGGAGGCGGCAGACCCTTGGCCATGAGAATTGCGCGTCCGTTCTTATCATAGGCGAGCATCGCATGGGCGCCGGGCATCACCTTGGTACCGGCAAGTTCCGTCATGCGTGTACCGGGAGCCGCCAGTATTTCAATCGCTTCGCGTTGCCGGTCTAGTTGTTCTTGTGCGTTCCGAACCTGTCCAGACAGCCGCGCGAGTTCCTGCCTGGCTTCGCGATTTTGCTTCCAGAGCACAAATAATGAAGCGGCTAGCGCAGCGCAGATCAGCCCCGCAGCGATTGCGCCCCAGGTTTGCGCCGGGGACCATCTGAGTGTTTGCTTCAAGGCAACGACATTAGACGCCTGCAGGCGACGTCGGTCCGCGGCTTCTATTGATCTACTCCCAGTCGTCTTATCAGTTCGGACGGCTTCGAGAATGCGCGCGCGCACCTGCGGCGAGGGCTCGAGCGGGGTTGCTTCCAGTGCCGCAAAAGCCAACCCTGCAGCCGCGTCTTCCCAATCGGAGAGCTGCGAGCAACATTCTGCACAGCTCTGGAGATGGCCTTCGAGAACACGCACGTCTGCGGCGTCAAGAGCGCTCAGCGCCTGCGCCTCTAGCATCTCCTTGTAGTCTTCGTGAGCCATGCTTGCTTCCGCGTCGCCTATCGATTTTGGTCTAACCCAAAATGTTCATCTCTTTCCCCAACAGTTCACGTAGTTTGATCATTCCCGAACGCATGCGAGTCTTCACAGTTCCGAGTGGCGTACTGAGCTTCGCCGCGATCTCGGACTGTGTTAAGCCGTCAAAATACGCAAGTATCAAAATCCGACTTTGCTCTTCCGGAAGCTCGGCTAGTGCCCGCTGAACGATCTCCCTCTGCTCCGAATGCAGAGTGTTTTTCACAGCATCGGATGCTTCCTCAGGCGTGTTTTGGGCGGCAGAATCGACCAAACGCCGGCGTGCTCCCAGCATGCGTAAGCGATCGATGGCGCGGCTGCGGGCGAGCGTTACGAGCCACGTAAAAGGCCGGCCCCGCTGCTCGTCGAAGTCAGCGGCGCGTCGCCAAACCTGCAGCAAAACCTCTTGTAAAACATCTTCCGCCTCTTCGCGGCTATTCAATATACGCATCAGCAAGCCGAACAGGATGACGCGATAACGGTCGTAGAGCGATCCCAACGCCAACTCATCGCCACGGGCGACTGCGTGAAGAAGATCGACGTCAGCGGGTTGTGCTTGTTTGGGTTGCAAGGCTCTTGCCTTAGTCAGTGAATATACGAGGGGCGCGGGTAGCGAGCGGATGCTGCCCCTCAGCCTCTTTTGAGTGCGCTGGCAAGCGCAGCGCGACACCGCTTTGGATGCATCGAGCAGTAGGCGAATCCAAAGCGCCGTCGCCGCTGCGCTCTGCCGGCGCACTCCATAAAGTTTCTAAGTATCCGGACTCGTTCGGCACCCACCTGGAATGACTTTACGCCACTGTAATTTCATCCGTTAGGTACACGTCCTGAATCGCGTTTAGCAGCTCGACGCCTTCCTTCATGGGACGCTGAAAGGCTTTGCGCCCCGAGATCAGACCCATGCCACCGCCGCGCTTATTGATCACGGCAGTGCGGACCGCTTCCGCAAGATCGCTCGCCCCCTTTGATTCGCCGCCGGAATTGATCAAGCCGCAACGGCCCATGTAGCAGTTGGCCACCTGATAGCGGACCAGATCGATGGGGTTCTCGCCCGTGAGTTTCTCGTAGACGATTTTGCTGGTCTTGCCGTAAGAGCTTCCGAGCGCCTTCTCCACCGCGGTGTAGCCACCGCTGCGCTCGGGAAGTTTCTGCTTGATGATGTCTGCCTGAATCGTAACGCCGAGGTGATTTGCCTGTGCGGTGAGATCCGCTGACGCGTGCATGTCGCCTTCTGGGGTTTTGAATTTCGAGTTGCGCAGGTAACACCAGAGGATGCAAGCCATGCCGAGCTCATGAGCGTAGACAAAAGCTTCGCTGATTTCCGTTAACTGTCGCGTCGATTCATCCGACCCGAAGTAAATGGTCGCTCCCACGGCAACCGCGCCGAGGTTGTGTGCTTCCTTGACGGTACCAAACGAGACCTGGTCAAACCTGTTCGGAAGTGTAAGCAGCTCGTTATGATTGATCTTTACGACAAATGGAATCTTGTGAGCGTAACGGCGGGCAACGATGCCGAGGACACCAAACGTTGCGGCAACAGCATTGCAGCCGCCTTCAATGGCCAGCTTCACGATGTTCTCAGGATCAAAATACTGCGGGTTGGGTGCAAACGAGGCGCCGGCAGAATGTTCGATACCCTGATCAACCGGCAAGATCGAAAGGTATCCGGTCCCTGCGAGCCGGCCATTGTCGAAGAGCGCTTGCAGGGAGCGCAGAACGACAGGGGAACGGTCCGAGTAAGCCCAGACGCGATCGATGAAGTCCGGACCGGGCAGATTTAGTTGGTCCTTGGCGATCGTTTTAGAGGTGTGTTCGAGCAGTGTGTGCGCGTTCTCGCCCAGCAGTTCTTCAATGCGATCCAGCGGCGTAGTTGCCCGTTTCAGTTCGGTAGCCATGACCTCAAATCCTCCTGGATATATTGCGCTTAGGATACTATTGTAGAAGCTAAGGCCATGAAGTATAGCACAGGGGGCGACGCTCTCAGAGAACCTGTAGAACTCTCACACGGGAATTCTGCGCGTCACTTGGGTTGAACTAATTCTCGGAATGCGTCACGCAGCCTCACTGCTACGCTGCCCGCCACGACTGAATACCGCCGAAAGTCGAATGTGGTTACGATAGCCAGACTAAGGCCTGCCGAGGTGAGGAAGATCTCGTCTGCTTCGGTGAGATCAGGCAGTTCGTGTACGCCTTCGATCAGTGGAATGAAATGCTTGTTCGCGAGTTCGATCACCGCTGCCCGCGTGACACCCGCCAGGGCCCCGGTCGAGAGCGTGGGAGTGTAAACCGTCCCATCTTTCACCCAGAAGATGTTGCCCATGGTCGCGGAGACTATTTCGCCGCGTTCGTTTAGCATGACAGCTTCGTCAAATTCTCTGGCTTGAGCTTCTTCCCAGGACAGGACCTGCTCCAGATAATTCAAGCTTCTGATTCCCGTGAGAGGCGAAAAGGTGTTGAAGCGATAAGGCGAGACGGCCAGACTCATTCCTGCCTGCGGGAGTTTTTGGGCCTCCCCGGTCATGATCAGCAGGTCTGTCTTCTTGCCGCCAGAGGTTTTGGTCTTCCAGAAGTCGCGTCCGCCACGGGCGAGCAGAATCACACGAGCTCGCCCATCACGAACACAATTCACTGAGATCAGCTTTTCGAGCGCCTCGCCTACCCCCTGCTCAGTGCATCCGCTGCAATCGATAGCCAGGCGCCCGGCGTGGTCCAGCAGGCGCCGCCAATGTTGCGGCCATAAAAAGGGGGCACCGTTGTAGATTGCTACGGTTGTGAAAACACCTCGCCCGTAAAGCATCGCCGAAGAGACAGGGGCTACTCGAGCCTTGGTGGCCTCGACCATCGTTCGGTTGAGATAGATGACGGGATGCACTGATGCCCTGCCTTATTGAACCGTTTCTCGCAGATCGTGGACAGGATCTACAGAATTGACAAGATAATTCTGCAGGCAGCGCCTAAAAGCTCAAGTGGATTCGTAGTGTTTATTCCCTGCCTGCCGCCATAGCTTCAGCCTGAAGCTTTTTGGAAAGAGAGGTGCGCCAGGCGCTTTCGAGCTGCTCGACGGCGCTATTGATTACTGTGTCCCTGGCGGTTTTAATGCGAAGTCGATTGGCGCCGACTTTGCCGAGAATTGCAAAAGGACAATCCCTGCGCCGGGCGATATCTTCGATCATTTCCCGGGCAGACTCAGCAAAACTTATGATGATGCGAGACGGAGATTCGCTGAAGAGTAGATTCGTAGCCGGAAGCGATCCCGTCATCTCAACGTCCGCGCCAATTCCCGGCCGATTCAGAGACGAGAAACAACTTTCAGCGAGGGCCACTGCAATTCCTCCATCGGAACAATCGTGCGCCGATTTCAGCAGCCCCGCCTCGGCTGCCTCGAGGCACACCTGCTGAACCTTGAGCTCCAGATCTAGATCCAAGCGGGGCACATTTGCCTCGCCTTCCTCAGTCGATGGGCCGGCGACGCTGTTCGCATATTCGCTGATAGACAAATCGTCAGCCGTTGTTCCCAGCAGTGCGATATGGTCTCCCTCTTGTTTGAATCCTTGTTGCACGACGCGCCGCACATCTTCCACGAGTCCGATCATGCCGATTACCGGAGTCGGCAGAATGCCACGCCCGTCTGTTTCATTGTAGAAAGAAACGTTACCCGAGACGACCGGGGTATTAAATACTTTGCATGCTTCAGCCATGCCATCGATAACTTCCGAAAACGACCACATCACTTCCGGTTTTTCGGGAGAGGCAAAGTTGAGGCAGTTGGTGATGGCCAGTGGCCGCGCGCCCACGCACACAACGTTGCGTGCCGCTTCGGCAACGATCAGCTTCGCTCCTTCGCGAGGGTTCGCAGCGCAGTAGCGGCCATTGCCATCTAGTGTCATAGCCAGCGCGCGCCGAGTCTCTTTAATCCGCACTACAGCGGCATCCGCTCCCGGCAGCACGGCAGTGTTGGTTCTCACCATGTGATCGTACTGGCGATAAACCCAATGCTTCGAGGCGATGTTGGGCGTGGAAAGCAACTTAAGCAGTGCCTCCTTTAAGTCTGGAGTCTCAAGTCCAGAGTCGGGAGTCTCGTTTGAGTCAGGAGTCAGGAGTCCAGAGTCGCGAGTCTTCGTATCGCGCGTTTGACTCTGGACTCCAGACTCCTGACTTCTGACTCCAGACTCTAGACTCCAGACTGGTTTTTTCATCGGCCGTTGATACTTCGGCGCTTCGTCCGTGAGAAGTGACACCGGAATATCGGCAACTGTTTCGCCATTATGAATTACCTGCATTCGCCCGGTATCGCGTACGCGCCCAATCACGACGGCATCGAGGTCCCACTTGTCAAAAATATCGACAACCTCGCGTTCGCGGCCGGAGTGGGCCACGTTTTTGCAGGGCCTCTTCATCAAACTCCGCAGACGCCATGGTTGCTCCATGAATGCCATCCCGCCCCGTCTTGGCGCCCAGGTAGAGTACGGGATTGCCGACTCCGGTCGCTTTGCCAAAAAAGATCTGGTCACGGCGTACCAGACCCAGCGCGAATGCGTTCACAAGGGGATTGAGAGCATAGGCATCATCAAACGCCACCTCACCACCCACAGTCGCTACGCCAAACGCATTTCCATAGTGTGCGATACCCGCGACGACGCCGGCCAGCAACGACCGATTGCGCCGCCCGTTGCGCGGATGGTCCAACGAGCCGAAGCGCAGACTGTTCATGGAGGCAATAGGTCGCGCGCCCATGGTAAAGATGTCCCGCAGAATTCCACCAACACCGGTAGCAGCGCCTTGGAAAGGCTCGATGAATGACGGATGATTGTGTGATTCGATCTTGAACGCGGCGCACCAGCCGTCGCCCACATCGACCACACCGGCATTTTCACCTGGGGGGACAACCACGCGCTCGCCGGTAGTAGGCAGACGGCTCAGGTGCACGCGCGAAGATTTGTAGGAGCAGTGCTCTGACCACATCACCGAGAAGATCCCCAACTCCACCAGAGTAGGGTCCCGGCCCAAGAGGGTTTGGATGCGTTGAAACTCGTCCGGAGTGAGGTTATGAGCTGCGATTACATCCGGAGTGATCATAGGACATTGCCGATTTCCGATTGCCAATTGCCGATTGTCTGCCGATAATCCGAGCATTCTTCAATTGGCAATCGGCAATCGGCAATTTATTGGCTCATCACCACTTTACTGCCCACCAGCTTTTCGATTGCCGCCCGTAGCTCCAGCGGCTTAATGCGACCGAAGTGTTTGAAAACAACCTTGCCCTCTGCGTCGTAAAGAAACGTTGCCGGCAGCGCGCCGCTCCACTGAGGATCCACCGTACTTATGATCTGATCCGGGTCGGGCACATTCAGCAGATAAGCGGGCATGGTCGCGCGCATCTGCCGCAGAAACTTCGGCACCTCGGTTTTGATATCGGCCAGATCGTCCAGCGACACGGCGATCATGTCGAGGCCCTTCGGCCGGAATTGCTGATAAAGCTTCACTAAGTCGGGATACTCTTCACGACATGGATCACACCAGGTGGCCCAGAAGTTAACCAGCAGCGGCCGCGCCGCCGCCTCGCGCTTCAATATAGCGCTTAGCGAAGTCGCATCGATCTCGCGCACCACTACAGACGGTTTCGCAGCGCGGCTCTTTCGGATACTAGATTGAGCCGGCGCTGCGAAATTGGTGAGCAGGAGAATGCTCAGGCTGACACTGACAAGAACAAATGGACGGGCCAAAGTCATCTGTTAGACGCGTTTGATGGTGCAGCCAAAAGCCGTGGCAGTTGTCTTTGCCACAGGTTTGCCAGCTAGAGTTGCTTCAATCGCATCACGCACCTCACTCGAGTTGACCTGAGCTGCATCTTTTGCGTTGTCAATGCGTCCGCGATAAATCAACTTGTTGTTCGCATCGAGTAAATAAACTTCAGGGGTGACGGTGGCGCCAAGTCGATCGGCAATCTTGTTGGCCGGGTCCTTAAGAATTGTGAAGGTCAAGTTGTTCTGCGCGGCGTGGGCTTTTACTGCCGCGGCGGACTCGGCTGCGTTTGAATTGATACCGATGACGTTGATGCCGCGTGCTTTGTAATCCTGCGAAAGTTTCTCCATCCGCTCGTTATAGGCGTTGGAAACCGGACACTTGGTGGCTACGAAGATCAACACCGAGCCGTTTTTGCCTCTGAGCGAATTCAGCGAATGGTCTTTGCCGGCTGCATCCGGCAATGTGAAATCCTCCAGCGTGGAGCCAATCGCCGGCGGAGCGGGCACCTCGCCCTCAGTCGATCTTGCGATTCCTGCGCCGACTAGGCCCGCAATAATGAACGTAGTTGCAAGGAAAAACGTAATAACAGTCTTCTTCATATACAAGGAACTCCTTTCAAGAGCAGGTGAAAATTTAGACGCAAGATTAGCAGTCAGCAACAAGGCGTGGCAAGTTAGCAACCCCCCAGCGGTAGTATTCAGTTAGCTAATGCTTACTAGTCACCTCAAGTAGTCCGCCTGGCGGACGGCTGAATGGGAAAGGACTTTTGGTATTGGACCTTCTCGCTGGATCTGATAAACAAAGCGTTCTAAGCTGTCTTTCGGAGGATAACTTCATGCACACATCAAGAGTCGTAAATGCAATTGTATTGCTGGCGCTGGTTGGTTTTAGCGTGCGCGTTGGCGCGAACAGCACAGACACAGCCTTGTCTGGCCTTTCCTGGATGGCCGGAAACTGGGCCGGGGTTCAGGGCGGAGTAGAGATGGAGGAACTCTGGCAGGCGCCGAAGGGCAACACCATGCTCGGGCTTCATCGCGACGTGACCGGAGGGCGCACCGTCTCTTTCGAGTTTCTCCGGATCGAAGCGAAACCGGATGGGATTAGCTATTGGGCCAGCCCGGGCGGGCGGCCGGCAACTCAGTTTCGTCTGACCGAACTAAAAGGGAAACGCGTTGTCTTCGAAAACGCGAAGCACCACTTTCCCCAACGCATCATTTACTGGCTCGGCCTTGATGGCGCGCTGCATGCGAAGATCGAAGGCACGATGAATGGCAAGCCCGCCGCCGAGGAATGGACCTGGCGCAGAGCGGCAGCGGGATATTGAGGGGTTGGCTGGGGATGGAATCTCGGCTCTGGCAATGATAAGAATCAGGAGAGGGAGGGCTAGGAATGAAGCTCATTAACTTGTTTCTAACTGCATCGTTGCTCGTGCTCTGTTCCTCTCGGGCGGCAACGCAAGAGATGCACCCGCACACACACGCTCCAGCCGAAAAGCTCGGCCATGTAAACTTCGCGGTCTCCTGCAGTGCCTCTGCCCAAAAGGAATTCAATCGCGCTACAGCGTTGCTCCACTCTTTTTGGTATGAGGAAGCGAAAAAAGCTTTCGCCGCAGTTGCCACGGACGACCCCAAGTGTGTCATGGCCCACTGGGGCGTGGCTATGAGCCTTTATCACCCCGTCTGGGCGCCTTCGAGCCCCGCGGAGTTGCAGAAAGGCCGGGCCGCCGTTGAAAAAGCAAAATCAATCGATGCAAAGACCGATCGTGAAAGAGATTACATCGCAGCGATAGAAGCCTTCTATAAGGATTCCGACCGGCTCGATCACCGCACGCGCGCCCTTGCATATGAGAAGGCGATGGAGCGGGTTTACTTGAGCTATCCGAAGGATCGAGAAGCTGCGATTTTTTATGCGCTCGCGCTGCTAGGGACCGGCCCTATCACTGACAAGACTTTCGCAAACCAAAAGAAAGCGGCGGGGATTCTGAATCGGGTCTTACCTCAAGAGCCCAGGCACCCCGGCGTGGCGCACTACCTGATTCATAGTTTCGACTATCCGCAGCTTGCGTATCTGGCACTGCCGGCCGCGCGCAGCTACGCCAGGATTGCTCCTTCCTCTCCTCACGCGCTGCACATGCCCTCTCACATTTTCACGCGTCTTGGCCTGTGGCAGGAATCGATTAACTCGAACCTCGCTTCGGCGGCGACGGCGAAAAACCATGTGGCAAGAACGCACCCGGGCGCAGCTTCGTTCGATCAGCTTCATGCCCTCGACTACCTTGTTTATGCCTATCTGCAACGCGGAGAGGATGAAAAGGCCCGGCAAATCCTCGTACAGGCGAACGACGTCGAGAAAGTCGATGCCGAGGTCATATCAGCAGCTTATGCCTTTACCGCAATTCCGGCGCGCTATGCGCTGGAAAGGCGGCGTTGGTCGGAGGCCGCCAAGCTCGAGTTGCGTCCGGCTACTTTTTCCTGGGATCGCTTCCGCTATGCCGAGGCCATAATCTATTTCGCGCGTGCCGTGGGAGCGGCGAGGAGCGGCGATCCGAACGCTGCTCGCAGAGATGTTGAAAAACTCTCCGCCCTTCAGACCGCACTCGCCAGCGCAAAGAATACTTACTGGGCCAATCAGGTCGAGATTCAACGACGAACGTCGGTGGCCTGGTTGGCCCACGCCGAAGGAAAGAGCGAGGAGGCCCTGACCCTGATGCGCTCAGCTTCGGAGCTTGAAGCTGCCTCGGAAAAACATCCAGTTACACCTGGTCCGATCATCCCAGCGCGGGAGTTGCTGGGA
>JAIVJP010000366.1 GCA_020199975.1 Acidobacteriota bacterium | reverse complement strand
CCGTAGTGCTTGTACGCGAACGTCGGATACGCAGTGCCGAAGGGCGAAATGCCACAGCCGCCGTAACACCATGCGCCCAGGTAGTAATCCTCCGACCCGGTTCCCGTGATATAGGGCTTCGCCTTATCGTCAATGAAGATCATTTCGTCGCCTTCGCCCCACCAATCACCCTGATTCTGTAAAATGTTGTGGGTCACGCCGACGTAATGCCCGCGCCCCTCGGTTTCAAGGATCGTGTAGTTCTTCGCTCCGTCGAGATTTGGCTGATCGTTGATCTTGGCGTCCCCGTTCAGCTTCCAGTCCGCCGTCCAGCCGGGCGTCGGCGTCGCCTGTCGGTACTCGGCGTAGAAATATGCGACGTCGTCCGGCAAACTTCGATGCTTTTGCCAATCGATATTGTAGTAGAAAGCCGAAATCGCCCGGCTGCCCTCGTTAGTGATCGTGATGCGCGCCGACTTGCGAAACGGCATCGGGAAGTAACTGTTGAGCGCCTTCTGTGAACCGACGGAAAGCGGACCCGACTCATACATGAAATACTCGCCCAAGCCCAGGCCGAAGAAGTCGCCGATGGGGGCTTCGACCGCCGGAAGTTGTTCACCATCCCAGTAGATGCGCAGAACGATCTTCTTCAGGTGGTAGTGTTCCGGCGCGTCGATGGTGAACCACATGTGCGTGATGATGCCGGGGCCTTGCGCGTCGCCGATGGTGCGCGTCTCGCCCGGCTTGATGGCGTTCTTCCGCCCCCCGTCATCGTTGGCACCGGCGCGGTCGTAAGAAGAGATGCGCTCTATCGTGTAGGACTTCATGTACGGCAGGCGGGAAAGGTCGTCGGAGCTTTGCGCGCGGACGTTTACCCCCGTGAGGACGATCAAGCACAAGACAAACATTAAGCAGACAATAGTGTTTCGCATGAGTCTCCCTTTACTTGGAAAATCGTTTCACTACTCAGGCTTCTTGCCTCGGCTAAAAAGTGATAAGGCCGCCTGGGCTGAGGCTCGTTGTTTTTCGTCATCCGACAAACTTTTATGCTTCGCGAGGTGACGTTCCGCCGCCGCCGCGTCGCCCAGCGCGCGATACGCCCGCATCAGGAGATAGTGAGCGAGCGCGTCGTTCGCCGCCGATTTTAAGTATGTGGAAAGCGATTGCACAGCTTTGGCCGGCTGGCCGCGATTCACGTAAATCCTCCCCAGTTCTTTGTGCGCCGCGGGGGGGCCGCCTCCTAAAGCCAGTGCTTGATTGAGCGAAGCTTCGGCGTCTTCTCCCTTGCCCAAGACGATGAGTGTACGTCCCATGCGGTAATGGACTTGCGCGTCATTAGGCCGGAGGAGCAACTCGGCCCGGTATTCTTCTAGCGCCTCTGTTACTCGGCCCTCGCCCATCAACAGGTCGCCAATCTCCCTGTGAATGCCGGCAAGGTCCGGCTTCAGGTTCAGCGCCGCACGATACTCGGCGAGAGCTTCATCCGCTCGCCCCTGAGCCTGAAGTGATTCAGCCAAGACCTGGTGCGCGCGATAGGAATTGGCTCCGAGCGCCGGGATCCGCTCAAAGGCACGGCGCGCGCGCTCGCGGAACTGGGTGGCAGCCAGGTAATGCAAATCTTCCGGAGTGGGCGAGACGGCGGGCACAGGCGGAGACGGAGAAACTTCCATCGGCTGTGATTTCCCCTGCCGGCCGAGCAACTGTGCGACAATTTGTTGGACTTCGGTGAGACCGGGCCGACGTTTTAAAGCCTCCTGATAAAGTGCCAGAGCGTTGTCTGACGCGGCTCGCAGGAGCCACAGGTCGCCGGCTAATTGGAGGATGCGGGATCCCTTGGGAGCGATCTCAGTGAGCCGCTCGACTTCCTGTCGCCCAAGTTCCATGTAGGCCTGCCCCAACCCATACCAAATATCCACGTCGTTTGGCGAATGCTCGGATGCAGCCAGAAAGTGCTCGACCGCTTCACGGAATCGAGACTGCGCAGCATAACTGTGGGCGAGCCATATTTGTGCCAGCGGATCGGCCGGGCTTAGTTCAACGGCGCGTTCCAGTAACTTTGTCGCTGGCGCCGGCTTCGACAATTCGTAATTCGCAATCCCGGAAAAAATCAGGGCCGAGATTAGATTGGGTTTGAGTTGGAGCGCCTTTTCAAAAGCGGCCAGAGCTTCCCCGCGCTGTTTATGAAAGTAATAGGCCACGCCGAGATTACTGTGGACTTCGGCCACATCGGGAAGTAAGCGGGAAAGGATGGTGAACTCACGGATGGCGGTGGCGAAGTCGCCTTCCCGCTGGGCTTGTTGCGCGGCTTGAGCGTGCTGCCGCGCACTCCGGCTCGGGTCGTCTTGCCCGGCCACGGGTGACGCGAGTAGTTGAACGGCCACGCAACAGCAGCCAAGCAGTCGAAATATATTAGCAAGACGGCTTGTGCGTTTAGTCATGACATCTTTATTTGGGTCGGGTAGCCAGCCTAGGAATACTGGGGCTGAACTCCCAAGGGTGCTTCGGAGTGAGGCCGAACACGAACGCCTGACCCGGCACGTAACGCTGGCGCACCTCGAAGTTTTCAAACGACAATCCGCCGGGGATCGTAACTTTCGATGCCCAATAGACGCGCCGCCCGTTGACCTTGACCCGCAGGTCGGGCTGGATGTGCCGGGCCGGGACGCGCCAATATTGTGTGAGATTGATCGAGCGATACGTCCACGAGGGCCGCTCAGTTACCTTTACCCCCGACGGGTTATCTTCGTTGGTGGTCGCCAGCACCAGCGCGTCGCCGTCGCCGTACATCAACATCTCATCGCGCCGGTAGTTCTCCTTATCAACGAAGCCGTCGTCGGTGTAGCCGGCGTACAGCTCGCGGCTGTCAACGACGCGGTCTTTGAGCCACAAATGGCGCAGGCGCTCGAAGTTGCCCATCGTCGCCGTCACAGTCAACTCCTCGATGGGAGCGCTGTTGTCATGATGATGAACCGCTAGTTCAAGCTCATGGGGACGGTCGCTGTAGATGCTGGCAACGACGTAAACGTGCGCGCCGTTGGCGGTGAACGGCTCCACCTCGATGCGCACGCTTAAACGTTCAACGGGTTGCGGCTTGGCCGGAAGCCTTGTCAGCTTGCCTTCGGTCGTCGCAACCCAGAGCCGCTTACCGCGCTTTCCGGGGTCCATTTCGCTCATTTCGAGTTCGCTAAAACCCATGCGGCTGAAGCGTGAGCCGGCCCCCTTGGTTACCGGCTCGATGGCGATAAAGTTAATTAGCTCCGGCTCAACTCCAACTTCACTCCTAACTGGATTCGCCGCGGGCCGTTCTGCTGCGTGGTGAGAATGCCGAACGGCGTACCGGAGCCTACGAGCGTCGCCGTGTTCAAATCACGCGGCGCTAAATTGAAGATGGTGGTAGCTGACCCGCCGGTGCCGAGCACCACGCGGTTGAAGGCGTTGAAGGCGTTCGCTTGGAGCAGGAGCACGAACCGTTCACCGAGGGGCGTCCGCTTGGTGATTGAGATGTCCTCGTTGAAGTAGGGTTGTGCCCGCAGGTCGTCGAAGAATTTCGGCGCGTTGCCGAACTCGCCCGCGGGCGGCGCGACGAAGGCTGCGGGGTTGATGTAAAACTGGCACGGTTGGCGACCGCTACCGAGCAGCGGACCCGAGCAGCTTCGATCATAAGCGGGGTTCACGACCGGCACGCCGGTCACTCGATTCGGACGGAAGCTGAAACCATCTTGGGCACGTAACGGATTGCCGGCGCCGAATGCCTGGTACTCCAAGAAGAGCGGGCGACCGCTTTGGTACAGGTGAATGGCGCTCACCTGCCAGCCGCCCACGAGCTTGCCAACCACGCCGCCCTGGTTGAGCAATGGCTTGCCGGGCCCAATCGGGAGTTCGTAGGTGTAGCTCAATGCAAGCACGTGCGGGATGTCCGAGCTGGTCACCGAGCGTTCGCTGCGGTTGTCATAAAAGTCCTGCTGGAAGGAACGGGCGAACAGGGCGTTCTCAGCGCCCGCCGCCGCGCCTTGAAACGAATCAACGTCGCCGAGGGTCTTCGAGAACGTGTAGGAAAGGAGCATTGTCAAGCCGCCGGAGAAGCGCTTCTGCAATTTTGTCAGCATGCCGTTGTAGGAAGTGCTGCCAACCGGCTGCATGAGGTTGTCGATGTTGCCGTACTGCGGGAAAGGCCTGAGCGCCTGCGCCACGGTCGCGCTGGGGCCGAACAATTGCCGGAACGTTGGGAACGGCGACAGATCGCCCGCATTCATCATCACCCGCGGATCAGCGATGTTCAAGTTCAAAAACTCGTTCAGAGGAAGTCCCGCGGCAGTGGCCGCTCCGCGAAAACGCTCGGCGGCTTCCCTCGGCACCTGATTCGGTTTGCGCCAGATGCCGAGATGGTAGATGTGCGTGCCGACGTAGCCGACGCTGGCGAGGAAGTCGCCCGGCAGTTGCCGTTGAACCTCGAACGCCCAATTGATTTGCGTCGGCAAGCGACCCACTTCTGAGTCAAGCAACGCGGGGTTCGCATTGCCCGACAGTAAGCCCGGATCGATCGTCGGAGGGGGCGTGAAGCCAGGGAAGGGCTGATCCAGGAAGAAGGCCGGTGAGCCGAGAGCGTCACCGGGACGGTTGGCGGTGGCAACGCCGTTGAAGCCCGCCGCGTAGAGACCGCCGGAGATTCCGTTCGTAAGGTTGTCGTTACCTAATGGGCGAGTAATGGCAAAGCTTGTGCGGATGACGGTGCGCTCTTTACCAAGCAGCGCACCGAGGAAGCCGCCTTCCACATCCGGCGTGTAAGCTAGGCCGACGCGCGGCTGAAACGCGGTCCAGTCGATGTCGCCGATTCGTTTTCTGCCATTTCGCCCGGGGCCTTCTCCGAAGAACGTATAGGCGCCTGGCAGCCCGCCCGCACGTGGATTGGGAAGAGTGCGGTCCACGGTCGAAACCCGCCCGAGCACTTCGGTCCGCGGGATGGAAAGGTCATAGCGTAACCCTAGATTAAGCGTCAGGTTGCGGGTCGCTTTCCAATCGTCTTGCACGAAACCGCTCGCCGTCAGCCAGCGGTAGCCAGCGGTGGTCGCGCCCAAATCGAAGCGTGAGAAATCGACCGCGCCGAACAGGAAGCTCGCCGCCGAACTGCCCGTCGCCCCCGACGGGACAGAGACCGCACGCGGCCCTTGGGCGGTATTGACGAAGCCGACGCCGTTCAAAGCAGTTTGCGTTGGCTCGAATGCGAAGGAGCCGGCGTTGTTGCTCCCCTCGTTGCGCTGAAGTCGCCGGAACTCGCCGCCGATCTTCAACGTGTGATTGCCGCGCACATAAGTCACCGTGTCATTCGCGAGGAAACGATTCTGCACGGCGAACGAGAAGCCGCCTCCGCCGATCCCGTTCTGGTTGCGGATTCCGATCCCCGGATACGGGGAACCATCCGGTAGACTAATCCCACGCAGCCCCAAGCTGGACAGCGGGGGAGTCGGCACCACAGGTCCGTTGGTGAAGCGGTCGCGTAGGAAACCGAACGAAAAGCTGTTGATCAATCGCGGCGAAATAGTGAAGTTGTGAGCGATGCGCGTCTGCAGCCCTGGCGAGTCGTTCTGTCCCGCATTGAGATCATTGAGCGTGCCGATGTTGGCGGTAAGGTTACTGGCGAGCGAGACGCTGACCGCCAGTGTCTGACGCGAGCTGAGGTTATGGTCGATCTTGGCGACGAACCGCTCCTGATCGGTGGTCGAACGAAGCTGTCGGGAGAAATTATTAAAGAGCGCATCAGTTTGCGCCTGCGGGAAATCCTGCAAAATTCTTCGAGCTGCCGCGCTTAGACCCGCATAGCCAGCGGGGATTATGTTACCCGCCAACGGATCACGAATCTGATACGACCTACCGTCCGGTCCCGTGACCGTGCGCACTTGTGTCGGATCGTAGATCGCACCCGCGATGACGGGGCGCCCCGCCGGGT
Organism: Acidobacteriota bacterium; assembly: GCA_020199975.1. Taxonomy (GTDB): domain Bacteria; phylum Acidobacteriota; class Blastocatellia; order Pyrinomonadales; family Pyrinomonadaceae; genus PSRF01. The sequence continues at coordinate 1,494 of JAIVJP010000366.1, read as the reverse complement.
CGAAAAGAGGCAATCGTTCCGCTGCATTCAGCGGATTGGGGACGGTGACTTGGGTGCCGAGCAGCTGGGAGAAGTCACCTTGTCGGAATCGATTGGGGAACGTGGTCAGGTTAAAGCTGTTGGCGCTTGGACGGAACTTGAACCCGGTGTAGCTGGTGAAAAAGAACGTCCGGTCGTGCCCCGAGTAAAAGGCTCGACCGCCTTCTCCAAAGCGCGGCAGATAAACGGGACCGCCGAGCGAGAAGCCGTATTCGTTCTGCTTGAGCGGCGCTTTTACTGGCTCTGTTCTGTTGAATCCGGCGGTTGCCTTCGTCACAAAGTCGAAGGCGTTGAGCTTGTCATTCTGGTGGAACTCGAACACGTTGCCGTGGAAATCGTTCGTCCCCGAGCGTAGCGTGAAAGAGATGATGCCGCTTGCCAGCCCGTACTCCGCCGAGTAACTGTTGTTACTGATCTTGAATTCCCCGACGGCTTCGAGCGATGGATGATTTGATCCGATGGCACCCGAAGAATTAGTGTCCGCAATCGGCACGCCGTCAACATAAACTTCCGCCGAGGCGCTCGGCGTGCCGCTGATGTGGAGACGTAAATCGGGATTCGCGCCCGGCACCGAACCGCTGACGCCTGGCGTCAAAATGACGAAGTTCAGCGGGTTACGCATACTGCCGGTGAGTGGCACCGGCAAATCCAGAATCTGTCGGCGCGATACGGACGTGCCCGTGTCGGAGGTCGCCGTGTCGAGCGTGGCGCTGGCCTCGTCCGTTATGGTGACCGTCTCGGTCACCTCGCCGGGACTGAGGGTGAGTGTTAATGCCGAAGTGCGGCCCACATCGACCTGAATCTCTGATTGGATGAACCTCTTGAACCCCGTCCGCTCGGCGATGACCTCATAGCTCCCCACGACCAGTGCCGGGAACAAGAAGCTCCCGGAACCATCCGTAGTTACTTCTGTACGCGCCCCCGTTGCCTTGTTCGTCAGAGTTACAGTGGCGTCAGGGATGACCTGATCTTGCTGATCTACAATCAGTCCCCTGATTGCTCCCCGGTCACTCTGTCCGAGTGTGGTAATAGCCAACAGGAGAATTGCGACTAAAGATGCTGCGATAGACAGTTTCATGTTCTTTTCCTTACTTCGTTCCACCATCGATAGCGAGCCTCTAAGCTCTGGAAGCTGCGTTTAAGATTGTCCCAGCAGACGGACGCAAGCGGTTTTCAAGTGTGCTGTGGCGGCCAAGAGGTATCTGAAGCCGATTACGTGAAAAACAACCGCATCCCAGTTATGGCAATAAACCCAAAAGGGCACCGGTCTACATGATTTTGAGAACACCCTCAAAGTTAATTCTGATTTCTAAACGTTTTAATAATGATGAATAACTTTCTCCGCGTAATAAAAATCATTATTTACTAGGATAAAGCCTGAATTCTTCAACAACACGGGAGATCACCTAGGATACTAGCGAGCCGGCTATAAATATTTTAAACGTTTAATACATC
>JAIVJP010000075.1 GCA_020199975.1 Acidobacteriota bacterium | reverse complement strand
GAACTATTCGTTCAACTTCTTCCACGGTTGTAGCCGCGGTAAACGCCGCCTCGTCAATGTCGATTTGGTATCGCTCTTCCAAAGCGGTCAACAATTCGATTCGCCCTAAAGAGTCTAGTTTCAAATCGGTCGTCAGCTTCAGCGAAGGCTTGCCTTCAACTGAAGGCGCCTGGCCGCTGATGCGCGCGGCCAAGGTAAGGATGAAGGATGAATCGGAGTCGCTGTTTTCAACTTTCATGCTTCCGTCTACCACCCCAAGCGGGCTGCCCGCTTGGGGACCCCGGGCTTCGTCTTCGATTTTTGCCACGACTTCGCGTTTGATCACCTTATCCGTAGCCGTGCGCGGAAAATCTGGCTCCGTCCAGACGTACCAACGACGAATCCATTGATGTTCGGCGAGACTTTGGTTGGCACGCTCTATTGCTGCTTCCGCCCTTGCACGTGAGTCGCGCAAGATGAGCACCGCGAGCGGCTCAGTGCCATGCGCGCCGCTCCACTTGATGACGCAGCTTGCTCGCACTTCGGGTTGCCGGTTGATCGCCTCTTCGAGGTCTTCCGGGTAGATGTTCAGCCCCGTAGCCGTGACGATCACGTCCTTTTTGCGCCCCTTGAAATAGAGATTGCCGGCATCATCAAGGTCGCCCATATCACCTGTGTGAAGCCAATCGGCGGGGTTTCGATTGATGCTACCTGCAGCAGTCCAATAGCCGAGCGACACGCTCGCACCGCGCACGATGATCTCCCCCTCCTCGTCCAGTTTGACTTCATAACCGGGCATCAGTTTGCCGATCGAGCCGTGACCTCCTTTGAACGGATGAGTGACGCTGACGAGCGACGCGGTTTCGGTCATGCCGTAGCCTTGCAAAACAGCGAAGCCGAGCCTGCGCCAAAAGGTTTCCGTCCGCGCATCGAGCGTGGCTCCCCCGGACAGAAAAGCCCAAAACTTCCAACCAAAATCCCGATGCACGTGCCGGAATATCCACCATCGCCGCAAAAAGTTTGCACGCTCAGCACGAGCAATGCGCTCCTTTAGATTGTCCAACTGGCCAATCTGACCAGGGCGCGCAGCATAGTTGCGTTCAACCCACTCGCGCAGACTGTCGAGCACGCGCGGAACCAGGACGATCACAGAGATGCGGCTTTCCCGCGTCCGGCGGACGATCTCGGCAGGGTTGAGCGTGTCATGAAAGTGAACTTCACCGCCCAGGAGCTGCGGGACAAAGACGCCCATAAACTGTCCGAAGACGTGGCTCAAAGGCACGAGACTCAAGAAGCGAAGTGGATGAAAGAATCGCTCCCATTTAAGATATTTTTTTATCTCAGCTTCGAGCGGCAGAAGGTTGGCGAGCAGATTGCCGTGTGTGAGCAGCACGCCCTTCGGCGTTGAGGTGGTACCGGACGTGAAAATAATTTCGACGAGTGTGCTTTCATCAACATCTTCCAGCGGGTATGGTTGGCTGGAGTGGGGAGCGATTCTTTCGCTCAGTTCATCGAGCGTGAGCAGCGGGACGTTTAATAATTCGACGCCAGCCGCTAAGCGTTCGATGACGGCCACGCCGCTGCTTGCCATGATCAGCTTCGCATCAGTCTGTTGTCGCACTGAGAAGACAAACTGCTCGGTGCTGTCTTTATCGAGTGGGACGACAACCACGCCACGTAAGAGGCAGCCCCAGAACGCCGCCACCCATTCGGGACTGTTCTCGCCGCATAAGAGTACACGTTCGCCCTTTGCAATACCGCGCGACTCCAATTCATGAGCTATCCTGCGCGCCGTCAGAACAAGCTGCTCGTATGACCAGCGAACGTGCCGCAAACCCCGCCGCTGCGCGAACATGATCGCGTCTCCCCGCTGAAGGTAATCATCGAGGTAGCTTAAAAGTGAGCGACGAGTTATCGAATGGTTTTGCATTTGCTCCGGTGTCGAAGGCCTCCAGAACATTCCACAATTATTGTGGCAGTCAGTTTCGAAAATTCTGCGTCACCATCAGGCCGCTCATGCCGCCCTCCATGATGCCGATGCCGGCGCGTCCGAATTCTGCTCGCAGGATATTGGCGCGATGGCCAGGCGAGTTCATCAAGCCGGTGTGCGCGATTTGCACGGTCTGGGCGAGGGCGAGATTTTCTCCGGCGGTAAGAAAACCAACGTCTGCTGCGCGCATGCGGTCAAACGGATTGCGATTTTCCGGTGTGTCGTGTGCGAAATAGCCACGCGCGAACATATCCGCTGAGTGTCGCCGCGCGACTTCTGTCAGTTCCGGGTCTGACGCGAGCGGCTTCAGTCCGGCGGCGATTCGTTCCCTGTTTACGAGTTTCAGCATTTCCGCTTCCAAATCAGGTCTGGGACGCGATACCGCGACAGTAAAAGGCAGCGTAACGCGCTCGTCTGATTCAGGTTGAATCGTGAGGAGATTCAGCGTCTCGGCGATGGCTTCGCCAAACACGGGATGGAGCGCAGATTCCAGGCGTTCGGTGTAGACGGCGAGACGGTTGACCAGCGCGCTTTCGCGCGCGCGTTCGCGCAAGCCTTCGTTGAGCGGGAGGGAGAGCAGCAGCGCCGCGACGATGGCCGCCGTAATCAAACCGTTTGCGAGGCCCGGTATGAGGCCGAACAGTTGGTTGAGGGGTCGCTCGTGAACATCTTCCGGCAGACGTTGAAGGAGCGTGTAACTAAGCAGATGGACGGCCAGACCCGCGCTGACAGCGATCAAAATAAAGGCTAGCGGCTGGTCCCAAACTTCAGACCACAAGACAACGCGCGCTCCAAACCATCGCGCTACCGGCTGATAAAAACGCAGAGCAGCGACGAGACTCACGATCCAGCCCAACAGATCGAGTAAACCCATGATGAAGCCGCGCCGCCAGCCGTTAAGTGCGCTCAGCAGCACCAGCGCCACGAGTAAGATGTCAAGCGCATTGAGAGTCATCTGCTAATGATTGTAAGGGAGTAGCGGCCAGCCCGGCGCGAATAACTCGAATCTCGTTTCAAGGCCGTTTGATAGTCCAGGAAACTCACTGAGACCACGGCGTGGGCTTGCGCACCCAACGGTGCTTCTTGAGCTCCGCGTACAACTCCGCAGGCAGCGGGCCGGCATCACTGGTGGCGATATTTGATTCAACGTGAGCCAGCTTGCGCATCCCCGGGATGATCGTGCTGACGGTGGAATTAGTAAGAATGAAACGCAGCGCCATTTCCGGCATGGTGATCTCCGTTGAATGTTCTATATTCCAATCGCGCAGTAGTTCTTTCAACGCATCGGCCCGTTCCACACTGGGCATGAGGTTCTCGGGAACGAAGTAGGTGTTTCGCCAGTCGCTTTCGGGCCATTCGCTATCCTTAGTGAGCGTGCCTGTCAGAGTTCCTTCATCAAAAGGCACCCGCGCAATGACTGCCACATTCATCTCCTCGCACGCCGGAAACAAATCATCCTCCGGATTCTGGTCGAAGATGTTGTAGATGACCTGTACCGAATCAATCTGTCCGGTTCTGACCGCGCGCACGCCGTTCCAGGGCTCCCACCGGTTAAGGCTGATGCCGATCGCACGGATGAGCCGCTGGCTGCGCAGATCGTCAAGCTTATAGAGCCAACGATCATCTCGTAGCCACTCATCGTCCCAGGTATGAAACTGCATCAGGTCGAAACTCTCCAGACGAGCATTCTCCAGGCTTCGGTGTACAAACTCTTCAACGTGATCCGGCGGGTAAGATTCCTGAAGGCCATACTCCGGACGAGCAGGCCACTGTTTGTTCCTGGGCGGGACCTTCGTGGCGGTAAAGAGACGTTTGTCGCGATTGGCACGCACGGTCTGGCCCAGCAGGTTCTCGCTGCGACCATCGCCGTAGACGTACGCAGTGTCGAAAAAGTTACACCCACGGTTCACGGCAGCCTGCAAGGACCGGAGCGACTCATGGTCGTCTGAGTTTGACCAGCCGCCCATCCCCCACATCCCGTAACCAATCTCGCTTACATCCCAGCCCGTGCGGCCGAATTGTCTGTAGCGCATGTTGTCTCACAGAGCAAGCAAATGAAACTGAATCTTCCCCGCCGGCAGTTGCAGGACTTCACGACCGCTCGGAGTCTCCCAGTGGCGGAGTCGGTAGTGACCAGTGACTATTTTCGATAATTTCGCAGGGGATGGAGTTTGCGAGGTCCGAGGTTGTGCTGAAGGGAGACTAGTTAGGAACGATCGCTCTAGCTGCGAATTAGCGGTGCGCAAAGCTCCAGCGCATGACCATCGGGATCGTCAAAGTAAATCGATCTCGCCGGCATCCAATCGTGAGTGACAGGGCCCTCAACCTCGATCCCCTTCTCTCTCAGCATAATCGCAGCACGATCCATGTCTGCCTCGTCAGCGGCGAAGGCAAAGTGCTGCGTGGGCCACTCGCCCTTGTCTTCCTGCAAGACAACCATTCCGGCATCGCCACCGGCGCGGAGGAAGAGCCAGTTTCGCCTATCGTCGCGAATCCCCTCCTCCAGCCCCAGGACGCCTTTGTAAAAAGCTTCGGCACGCGGCAAATCTTTCACGCGAATGGCGACCTCATAAAGTCCACGAATGGGTAGCATGCGCACCTCCCGGATTATCTGGCTGCTCCGCTCTTAAACGCTCTACAATGCTCAAAGGCGATTTGGTGGGAATAATCGCCCTCAACTCAAAACCCGCTTGGGCCAAAAGATCGCGGTACTCGTCCGGCGTGCGCTCCGCTCCACCCGGTGACATAAGCATTTCGATCCTGAATCTCGCTGAAGTGCGGCTCGTTACCTGGCGGAACCACCATTTCAATGAGCAGGAGCCGGCCGTCAAAGGTAAAAACTGATAGATGTTCTTCAAGATCTTGAGCGCCCGGTCGTTATCCCAATCATGGATGATAAACTTCATCATGTAAGCGTCGGCGCCGCTGGGAACCGATTAAAAAAAGTCCCCCGTTCTCAGTTCAACGCGCCCAGCCACACCTTCCTTCTCAAGCAATGCCGGAGCACCTTCGATCACCTGTGGTAAGTCAAACAATAGACCTTCGAGCTGAGGTTTGCTTAGCTTCCGCTACCGCATTGCTCTGCGTCGTCATTATTACTTCTCCTGTTTTAATGAATTAGGTTGAACTGGTTGCGGATATTACCATTCCGGAGACGGGAGATGTTAACTGGCGGCTTAATAACCCGACTGTTAAGGAGGAGGGCTAGACGTTTCGGAGCAAAGTCCCTCGTAACAGTCGGCCTGCTACCCCTGAACCCGAGCCCCGACATGCAGCGATTTCAAGAGACGTCAACCACCCTTCAGGGAACCTTTTACCCAACTGGCGCATCGCAGGAGCCGACACCAAGCCTCTCCCGCTTGCAAAAGCATTCGAGTCTTGCTAAACCTCCTGATTGAAATGCTCGCTGGGAGTAGAACGATGATCAAGATTTCCTACGCCTCGTGCGCAATTGTCCTTGTCCTGTCCCTGGTTGTTCCCATAGTTGGCGATACCATCCGCTTGAAGGATGGAAGCGTCATTCGCGGGCAGGTGATTGACTTCAAAGATCAGCAGTTCACCATTCTGATTGGGGCCGGAGCCAAGGGCCGGCGCAGCCGGACATCAATTTACGTTGAAGACATCGAGTCGATTGAGTTTGACTCGGCGACCACAGCCGCAGCTGCCTCTTTGGCGAATGAAGATATGAGCTCCGGCAGTCCAGAGCCGGTCTCCCAGCCGCCGAGATCCAGCCCGCAACCTGATACAACTACCAGCAGTCCTAGAACAACCAGCCCGAGCACTTCCCCTACGTTTTTCACAATTAAGGTCGCCGTTCGCGCCGACAACGCGAATAACGGCTGGACCAACAGCGGTCTGGTGGTTCGCAAAGGACAACGTTTGCGAATCAGCTCTTCGGGACGTATCTCACTCGGCAGGGGAAGGTTCTCAACTCCCTTCGGACTGTCGACCATTCCGGACAACGACAAACTTATGCGCAACGAAGCCACCGGCGCCTTGATAGCTGTGGTTGGAGATGACAACGACGATTTTATCTTAGTTGGCACGCGGAGAGATTTTGTCGCGCAGCGAGATGGCGTGTTGTTTTTGGGGGTTAATGAAGGGGATTTAAATGACAACACCGGAACGTATGATGTCGTTATCGAGGCTGAGGCGGGCGGCTCGCCGCGTTGAAGCGGCAACCCACAGTTTATTGCTGGGCATCAGAGCTTTCAGGCGGGTTATCTTTTAGATGGGTGTGCGGTAAGTCATCTCTGTAGTTTTTGCTATTTGTATACTGTTTCGACCGACATCGGCGATCCCCGAAATTACACGAAGTAACACCAAATCTTGTTAGTGTCGGTTGTTGTTGATGCGTGGATCGGTTTTTGACGTTGGATTGATTTTCGTCAGGATCACGGTTATGAAGTACTTTAAATCCTCCCATCAGCTCTTCGCTGTCACGCTAGTCGCCGCTTTACTCTTGGGAACATTCGCTCCGCTCGCCTTTACGCAG
>JAIVJP010000074.1 GCA_020199975.1 Acidobacteriota bacterium | reverse complement strand
GGCGTCGACCGATTCGAACGTGCCTATTTCTTTGGGCGTTCCAGCAATCACGCTCGGCGGGGGAGGCATGTCAGGAAATTCCCACACCATTGATGAATGGTATGACCCCAGCGACCGCGAAGCCGGCTTGAAGCGGGCACTGCTTGTAATACTGGGGATGGTGAAAGTTAAGACAGGGTAAAAAGGGTAGGGGTAAAGCCCGTGGGAATAGGGAAAACTGAGGCTTCAACCTTTAATAGCAGGGTCTGCGGCTAGAATTGACACGATCTCGTCGATCACGCGGATAGTGCTGGCACGGGCCGTTTGGTCATTACACAGGATGGAAAATGCCAGGACTTCACCGCCCGCAGCGGTCACATATCCTGATAGCGACGCGGTGTAGGTAAGCGATCCCGTCTTGGCCACGACCCGGTCCCCGACCTTTCCCAGCCGGCCGCCCAGCATGCCATCTCGGCCCGAAATAGGCAGCGACGCGCGAAAAACCGGGCCGGCGGCGGTTTTGGAAAGCGAAACCAGCAGCCTGGAAATTGATTCGGGCGTGACCAGGTTAAGTCGCGACAGGCCCGAGCCGTCGTGGAAGGCCATGCCGTCTGTCGAAATCCCTGCCCGCGACAGCCAAAGACGAATCACTTCCAAACCCGCTTCGTCGTCCCCTCGTTCTCTTCCATCGGGCTCCCTTGTCAAGACCAAGTTGCGATGCTCTCTCCCGAGCGTGCGGAGAAGTAGTTCCGCATACAGGTTAATGCTGGCTTTGTTTGTGTCCTTCACGATTTCACTAAGCGGTTTACTGGAAACGAAGGCCAACTCGGTAGAAGCTGAGGAATCGAACCGCTCATTCGGAGGCACGCGGGCATCACGCGTTTGCGCCGTTCCTTGAACCTTGATGCCTCGGTCCTGCAGAGCCTTGAGAAAAAGTCTCGCAGCCCAGAGCGAGGGATTGTGGACAGAAAGCCGAGCGCCGAACCCTCTGCCACCGAGTGGAAACTCTCCCCAAACCCGAATATTGTTATCCGAAAGGCCGCGATTTATTCCAATCGTCATTCGCTCTCCACGCTTTACGACGGTCAATCTGTTTTGGATAGAAACGTAGTTGTCCGCGCCGTTCACATTCACTTGTGGCGTGGCCACAGTTTTTGCGGGTGGTAGGATGCTGAGCCCGATCTCGTTATCGTTGACAGATAGAGCGCTTGCTCCAGCACCGAAATACCATTGCAGATCGGTCCAGGGCCAGCCGTCCCCCAAAGACTCACCTCGAAAGTAGCTTTCATCCCCGATCACATTTCCCCTGACCTGACGGATGCCGCGCTGGTAAAGATCATCGGCGAGCCTGGCCAACGAGCCATCGCTGCTGGTCGTTTTTGCTTGCGCGACGAGGTCAGGCGCTCCGCGTCCGTAGAGTATGAGGTCACCGCTGATTGTTCCGGTCGCATCGGGTTGAGTCTGGGCGTAGGCCGAGGTTCGCCAGCGATAGCCGGCGCCTAGTAGATCCAGGGCGACGCCGGTCGTATAGATCTTCATATTGGAAGCGGGGATAAAAAGCTGGCTGGCGTTCCGTCCGTAAACCTCTCTCCCACTGGTGAGCGAAATAACGGAAACGCCCCAACGGGCCGAAGCAAGTTCACTCTGGTCAATGGCGGAATCAATAGACTGAGAGAGCGACGCTAGGGATTGCTTTGAATCCGGGGTTGCTTTGAAAACCCTGGACGAGGCTGGCGAATTGGACTGGTTGTTAGCTGTCTCCGAAAGCGCCCTACCGGTGTATAGCGACCTTAAGCTCACTACTGAGACAGCGCCGAGCAAAACACCTAAAGCGCAGTTGACAAGAAGTTGGCGAGTAAATTTAGGAGTGCGGCTCATCCTTAACTTTCCTGAGTCTCTGTTTGAAGCATAACTCGGAAGTTTGCGTAACTTTTCGCGATAAAGAAATGATCCAATGATGAGCCCATCACCTTGCGAAGAGAGTAGCGGATCGATTTCCGGCCAGTACAATTCGCGCCGCGGTATAGACTTCTTCCACTGTAACGTCGTCGATAGCGCTGCTGTAGATGATTTGGTGACGGTCGCCTTGAGGCAAGTAGCTTTGAGGAGCACGCTCGTCGAGCAGCAGAACCACCGGAGTTCCCACGGCCGAAGCAATATGCATGGGCCCCGTATCATTTGAGACAAACACCGCCAACCGAGCCTGAGCGGCCGCGACCTGCTGGATAGTAAGTTTATCGAGAACGAGGGTAGTTGGTGGGAACCGTCGCCGAATGTCCTGAACAAACGCACGTTCTTCGGGTCCCTGGAACACCAGAATTCTTACGTGATCGTTTCGAGACAGGAAATCTGCGAGTTCAGCGAACCGCTCAAGCGGCCACCGATGGCTGTGATGACCCGCTCCCGGAAGTAGTCCGACTAAGGGAGTGCCAACGTCAGCCTTTGCTTGCTTCAAGATCTTTTCTATGGCTGCATCGTCCGCTGCCCTGGTCCTGAGATGGGGTAAACGGTCTACGTCTTTCACTCCCAGCGGGATCAGCACGTCGAGATAGCGATCAATTAAATGTCGCTGACGGTGGTCTACCTCAAGAGGCGGTCGCGGGTGGAAGTTAGCAAGGAAATCAAGTGAGCGCGTGGGCCGACGTGAATAGAGACGCTTCGGGGCCCCTGACAGAAATCCGAGAAGGTTTGTTTCTGACAGGCTATGAAGATCAATCACAAAATCAAACCGAGACCGTCGCACCCTTTGAACCAGCTTGGCGATATACGCCAGCGAAACCAACTTCAGTCCGTCTCGCAGCACTCGATCAACCACGAGCGTGGAGTTGGCATAGCCTGACAGCTCAACGACCCCCGCACCCTGCTTACCCACGGCCACGGTGATTGCCGCTTTCGGAAAACGTTCGCGAATCCCGTGCAGCGCAGGCAGACTCAGCACCACATCGCCAAGCTGGCCTAAATCAATAACCAGGATGTTTCGCGGATCAAAGCTCAACTGCTATTACTAGTCACCCGAATGTTCTTAGGAATTCCGCAGATCGCGCCCGGTCATTTCCGCCGGCTGGGCAATGCCGAGCAAGCCAAGAATGGTGGGCGCCACGTCTTCAAGCGCCCCCCCATTGCGGAGCTTCAAACCGCGCGACGCTTCATCGATCAAGTGCAAAGGCACGGGATTAGTTGTATGGGCGGTATGCGGCTGGCCGGTTTCCGGATTGATCATTTGCTCCGCGTTTCCATGGTCGGCAGTAATCAGGGTCACCCCTCCTGCCCCCCTAACAGTTTTGGTAATCCAGCCCAGACAAGTATCCACGTACTGGCAAGCCTCTATGGTTTTGTCGAGTTTACCTGTGTGGCCGACCATGTCGGGATTTGCAAAGTTAATGACGAAAACATCAGTCTGTTCGTCTTCGAGGCCGCGCAGTACCTGATCGGTGACCTTAAACGCCGACATCTCAGGTTGCAGATCATAAGTGGCGATCCTTGGGGAAGACACAAGCAGACGGCGCTCCGAAGGGTGCTCCTTTTCGACGCCACCGTTAAAAAAGTAGGTAAGTGAAACAGACGAAATCGGTCTTGGGCCTGCCCACCACTTGAAACTCGTTGAAACCTGCTAGCGCAAGCGCGCGTGTGAGTTGCCGAGCGCGGTCGGGTCGGAAGTTGAAAAAGATGACCGCGTCTTCGTCCTTAATTGTCACCACCGGTTTTCCACTGGCGCCCACTATCACAATCGGTTCGATGAATTCGTCAGTGAGGTCTCGCTCGTAGGCTCGCTTGATCGCGCTTACCGGATGAGTGGCTCGCTCACCTTGGCCGTGAACCAACAAATCATAAGCACGTTTAGTTCTTTCCCATCGCTTATCACGGTCCATCGCGTAATAGCGGCCCACGAGAGTGGCGATTTTGCCCACCCCGATCTCCTCAGTCTTCTTTTGCAGCATCGACACATACTCAATCGCTGAGGACGGCGGTGTATCGCGGCCGTCAAGGAAACAATGGATATAGACGCGTTCGAGCCCAAGGGCCTTGGCCATGCGCAGTAGTGCGTAAAGATGTTCGAGTGACGAATGAACTTGGCCATCGGAAATCAGCCCCATCAAATGCAGGGCCGTATTCCGTTTCTTAACTCCTTCCATCGCTGCGATCAGAACCTCGTTTCTAAAGAACCCGCCGGTGGCGATTTCATAGTCAACCCGCGAGACATCCATCCGGACCACGCGGCCGGAACCGATGTTGAGGTGGCCCACCTCGGAGTTGCCCATCACTCCGGCAGGAAGGCCGACTCGCGCGCCGGAAGCCTCGAGCAGCGTGTGAGGATACGATTCAGTTAATTCGTCGTAATAAGGTGTGGCGGCGAGGGCAATCGCGTTTCCTTCACGGATAGGCGAATAGCCCCAGCCATCGATGATTATGAGCGCGAGGGGTGTGTTGTTCTTCAAGTCTGCCTTAGAGCCAATCTGAGTCTTTCGAGAGGAAGTTATGAATGACCGGTACGTCGAGGCGATAGGCGATCAGTGCTGGATTGAACCCCCCGGCTGCCACTCCCGACTCATTTGCGCCACAGAGCCTCGTGTAACCTTCCAAGCTTTCAGCAGAAACCGCTGACTTCAACGTCTCGCCGCGCGGGCTTTCTGGCGGTGGTTCGTCTGCGACGCTGGCGCGATTTGGTAAAACGCAGCGCGACCCGGGTAGCGTGCTGCTCCGCGCAAGTCTTCCTCGATACGCAGGAGTTGATTGTATTTCGCGATCCGATCTGTCCGCGATAAGGAGCCCGTTTTGATCTGGCCGGCGTTGGTCGCGACGGCGAGATCGGCAATAAATGGATCCTCTGTCTCTCCGGAGCGGTGTGAGATGACTGCCGTTCGGTTGGATGTTTTGGCCAGCTCGATGCAATCAAGTGTGTCAGTGAGCGTGCCGATCTGGTTCACCTTGATCAGGATCGAGTTTGCCACGCCCCGCTCGATTCCTTTGCGCAGGAATGCAGTATTCGTGACGAAAAGATCATCCCCAACCAACTGCACGCGCTGGCCAAGTTCATCTGTCAAAGTCTTCCAACCGTCCCAATCGTTCTCCGCCATTCCATCCTCAATGGAGACAATTGGGTATTGCTCGGTCCAGCTTTTCCAGTACGCAACCATGCTATCACTCGACAGCTTTCGCTTGTTGCTCTTCTTAAACACATAAGACTTGCCGTCGAAAAACTCGCTGGCTGCCGGATCGAGAGCCAGCAAGCAATCGGTGCCGGCCGTGTATCCCGCCTGCGTGATGGCCTGGAGTATGGTTTCGATCGCCTCTTCGTTTGATCGCAAGTTAGGGGCGAATCCGCCTTCGTCACCGACGCTGGTGGCGTAGCCCTTCTTCTGTAGGACAGATTTAAGTGTATGAAAGACTTCTGCCCCGATTCGGAGAGCTTCGCAAAAAGCAGGTGCGCCAACAGGCACGATCATGAACTCCTGGAAATCCACGTTGTTATCGGCATGGGCTCCGCCATTGATAATATTCATCATGGGGACTGGAAGAGTTCGTGCGTTAGGTCCACCGAGATACTTGTAAAGCGGGATCTTGAGATAAGTGGCAGCCGCTCGCGCAGTGGCAAGTGATACAGCTAAGAGTGCATTCGCTCCGAGTTTCGATTTGGTCGGCGTGCCATCGAGTTCAATCAAAGTCTGATCGATCTCGGTTTGATCGAGCGCATCCATGCCAGCCAGCTCGGGCGCTATAACGTCATTTACGTTGCGAACAGCCTTCAAAACACCTTTGCCGCCATAGCGTTTTTTATCACCATCGCGTAGCTCGACGGCTTCATGCTCTCCCGTTGACGCGCCTGAGGGTACCGCTGCTCGGCCCACTTCACCGCCCACCAGAGTAACTTCCGCTTCCACTGTGGGGTTGCCACGCGAATCCAGGATTTCTCTTGCTTGGACTTGATCAATCCAGCTCATTTTTGATGCAGCTCCTGCAAAGTGTGATGTTGTCCGGCTGCGCGAGCACCGGCCGCAGTGGTCGCGGATCCGGATATTTCGTCTTCCTCCGGTAGTTCCAGACGCACACGCATCACTCGGCGACGCTCAACTCGTTCAACTCGAAACACAAGGCCGTTGTGTTTCACTACTTCACCTGGTTTCAGCACGTGGCCCGCCGCAGTCATTAAGAACCCGGCGATTGTCGTGTAAGCTTCAGATTCTGGCACTAACAATTTTAGCCTTCGATTCAAGTCGCGAACAGCCAGCCCGCCTTCCAGCAGAAACTGCCGTTCGCCCACCGGGTTGATCTGCTCGTTAACCTCTTCGTCGTGCTCATCAGATATTTCGCCAACAATTTCCTCGAGCAAATCTTCAAGAGTGATAATTCCTTCGAGCCCGCCGTGCTCGTCCACTACGAACCCGAAGTGGGTCTTGCCTTTTTGCATCTGACCCAAAACATGTTCAAGCCGCGCCGTATCCACCACAAACAAAGGGGGCTGCATGACGTCTTCCAACCGAAAGGTTTCGGGATGGAGAAGATAGGGCATCACGTCCTTGCTGTGCACGAACCCAATCACGTCATCTATGGATTCACGATAAACCGGAAGACGTGAATAGCGATGCTGCTCAAAGGCTTTGGTAATGTCTTCCAGGGAACAGTCGCTGGAGATCGCCGCAATGGCTGTGCGGGGCACCATGGCTTCACGCACCAGCGTATCCGAAAACTCAAACACCCGGTGAATCAAGCGGCGCTCTTCCGCGCGCAGATGACCGCTGTCCCTGGAAATGTCCACCAACTGCCGCAGCTCAGCTTCGGTATAGCTCGACGCATGTTCCGAAGTTGCCTGCAGGCCCACGATGCGAACCGTTCGCGCACTGGCCCAGTCGAGAGCACGGATGGGCCATTGAAACACTCGATAAAAAAGCTCCATCGGCAGGGAGACGGCCAAAGCAACTCTCTCTGCCCGCGCCAGACCAATTAGTTTCGGCGCTTGCTCACCCAAAACGATATGCAGCGAAGTGATTATCGAAAAGGCTATTCCGAAAGCCAAGCCGTGTCTGACAGTGTCGGAGAGCCCGGAGAAGGGTCGTTCCAACATGCGCGCGATTACGGGTTCACCTACCCAGCCCAGCGCGAGCGAGGCTAGAGTAATCCCCAGTTGTGACGCCGAAAGGTAAGCGTTCAGATTGCTAAGGAGTCGTAGTAGTCGGATTGCAGAAGCTTTTCCAGCCGCAGCCAGTGTCTCAATGCGTGAGCGTCTGACACCTACAAACGCAAACTCGGCTGCCACAAAAAAACCATTGGCGGCAACGAGCAACAGCACAGCGCCCAGCTTCAGAGCGAGCATTGCCACACTGGTAGGAGCCCCAGCGTCACCAGCGGCGAACATCAGGTTGAAAAGATAACTTGGCGGTTCGGACATTCTTCAAAAGAGGTGGGGTGCCGACTCGAAATCAACTGTTAACGGGAGGGATTATAGCATGCGGGACGTAGCCCGAGGCATAGCGATACTGGCTCTGAAGATGGTGTACGGTTCTGAATTGCGTGAGGATTACCTGATTTCTAAGAGAATTTCTTTAATGACCGCCGGCAGCCCCTGCGGCATGAGCGCGAACCGGGCTTTGATCGTGCTTGTTGCAGGCCCGTGCGAGAGCTTGTTCGACCCGGGGCTCGATGTCGCATTCCGGTTGCCGACAAACTGCGGCCAGCTCGGAAACGACAAGATATCGAGCGCGCTCGAGCATGCGTTGCTCGCGAAATGAAAGCGGCTTGAGGTGGCTCAAGTAGGT
>JAIVJP010000073.1:6662-10462 GCA_020199975.1 Acidobacteriota bacterium | reverse complement strand
CATCATAATCAACAAAGCTGCGGCCAAAGTTCGACGCTCCTGGCCCATTGTTTGCAAGCAGCTCGAAGCCACTGGCACCCACTTTGATACCTACGAAACAACTCAGCCTGGCGATGCAGCCTTGCGAACCGGTGCCGCACTCAGAGCCGGCATAACTACCATCGCCATAGTTGGCGGTGATGGAACTCTCAGCGAGGCTGCAGAAGGCTTTTTTGAATTTGGCAATCAACCCGAACCCCTGCCTTCACCGATCAATCGCCAGGCGGCGTTGGCGATTCTTCCCGCCGGCACTGGGGACGATTTTGCTCGTGGTTTGATGGGACACCGCGCGCCGCTTGAACAGTGGACTGAATTACTGATCTCACATTGTCAGGAAAAGTACGAGCAGAGCACGCGGCTGGTTGATGTCATCTATGGAGCGTGCAACGGTTATGCCAGCCGGTTTATCTGCCTAAATGCGGCGACGATGGGAATTGGTGGTGAGACTGCATCGCGCGTCGCGGCGCAGGGCGGTTTCATGCGGAGGTTGTCGGGAAAGGCGCGGTTTGCGGCCGCCGCTGTCGGCGCGTTGGGCGCCTGGCGCGAACGGCCGGTGCGCGTGTCAATAGATGACAGCTTGGTGATAGAAGGTGGGATGAATTTGGTTGCCGTTGCCAATGGGCTTTATGCCGGCGTCGAAACCGTGTCTTTTATAAAGGAGATATTCCTGGGATTTGACGATTCAAGGTAGGCAATGGTGCCATCGCGATCGCAAGAGATCAGGGCGTGTTTCATTAACGCCGAGCCAATTCCCTTGCCCTGCTGGGACGGATCGACGCCGATAAACGGCAGATACCAATGCGGCTCGGTTGGATGATACTTGCCCATTTCTTCGAACACTCCGTAAATGTCACCTTTAATCACGTCGGGCGCAGTGCGTTCGACCAAGGCGATCATCGTCTCTTCGTCCGGCCAGAAGCCAGGCGGAAGCCACAGAGCCGCCCCAGCCATCGGCGAAATAGGCCGTCCCTTGTGCGAAGGCATGCCACCAAATGCTTTTGCGAGAACAGGGAAATGCGTTAAATACTGCTGTGGATCGGGTTGCGACCAACGCGCCATGGGGTCGGAGCCAAACGCCAATGTCAGTACACCGATTACGCCGGCTTCATCGGACGCCGCCGCCATCTTGATGGTCGATGTTGTCATACTTTTTCTAGCCCCTTTGCTCCCCCAGTGCACTCCAAAGGTTGGAGCGTTGACAGTCGAGAATTATAGAGTGCGGCGGCAAGCGCAGCGTGACGCCGCTTTGGATATGCCCACAGCCGAGTTCCGTAAAACGAATCCAAAGCGCCGCCGCCGCTTCGCTCTGTCGGCGCACTGCAAATTGGTGCGCTACAGCTTTTCAATCTCAAGAACTTTCTTCAACCGCCGCCGGTGACGCTCTTCGCCCGTAAACCCGGCCGCGACAAACGCGCGCACAATCTCCAGGGCCAATTCTACGCCCGTAA
The DNA here is from genome assembly GCA_020199975.1 of Acidobacteriota bacterium. GTDB lineage: Bacteria > Acidobacteriota > Blastocatellia > Pyrinomonadales > Pyrinomonadaceae > PSRF01. The sequence goes on along the minus strand of JAIVJP010000073.1, from coordinate 8,975 downwards.
CGCGCGCACCCAGGCAAAGGATGTTGCAGTCGTCATGTTCGCGTGATTGATGTGCCGAGTAAGTATCGCCGCAGAGTGCAGCCCTGACACCTTTGAGCTTGTTGGCTGCGACTGACGCTCCTACTCCGCTACCGCAAATGAGAATTCCTATTTCCACTGCGTTGCGTTGGATGGCTTCTCCAAGTTCACGCGCATAGTCTGGGTAGTCGTCTGAGATTGATTCATCGTGCGTGCCGAAGTCAGTAATCTCATGTCCGGCGGTACGCAATTCCTCAATCACGCGCTCATTTAGCGGGTAGCCTCCATGATCTGCGCCAACTGCAATCCGCATGAACCTATACCAACGCCCTCGCGTGTTTCAACACATTCTCGAGATTGAATCCGAGGTTCCGCAGCGCCACGTCACCGGGCGAAGAAGCACCAAAGCGATCGAGACAAATCGCGTCGCCTTTCGCTCCAACATAACGATCCCAACCTTGTCGAACGCCTGCTTCCACTGCCAGCCGCGCACTGATCGAAGGTGGAAGAACCTCGTTGCGGTAGGTTTTGGGCTGGTCTTCGAAGAGTTCCCAACAAGGCATCGATACGACTCGCGTAGCAATGCCCTCCTCCTGCAGTTTCTCCCGCGCTTCGAGGGCGAGGGAAACCTCAGAGCCAGTAGCGATTAGGATCAGTTGCGGTGTAACGTCGCCTTGCACTCTTCCTAACGGTCGGGCTACAGCCTCAGCCTCAGCAAGAAGGTAAGCTCCGCGGCGCAACCCTTCGGCGGAAGCGAAGCGGCTGCGATCAATCAGTGGTACCTTCTGGCGCGTTAATGCCAACGCCGTCGGCGCGTTGCGACGAAGAATCGCGATACGCCAGGCCTCTCGCACCTCATGATTATCCGCCGGCCGAATCACCGCCAGATGTGGTATCGCACGCAGGGCAGACAGGTGTTCGACTGGTTGATGTGTCGGCCCATCTTCGCCCAGACCGACCGAGTCGTGCGTGAAAACGTAAATCACCTGGACTTCAGATAGCGCGGCGAGGCGAATGGCGGGTCGCATGTAGTCAGAGAAAGTAAGAAAGGTTCCACCGAATGGTATCAAGCCACCGTTTAGAGACATGCCGGTCAGAGTTGAGCCCATTGCATGTTCGCGCACACCGAAGTGGATAATCCGTCCCTCATAAGTCCCCGCTTCAAAATCACCACTGCCTTTGATATCCGTGTTATTCGAGACGCCGAGATCGGCCGACCCGCCAATTAGGATGGGCATGTGTGGGGCAAGCGCATTGATTACTTCGCCACTGGCGGCGCGGGTGGCCATCGGCTTCGCATCCGCGAAGTCCGGGAGATGCTTTTCCCAACCGGCGGGCAATTTGCCGCTCATGGTTTCCTGCCACGTTTTACCGAGAACGCTATACTTCCTCAGATAGTTCTCTAGCAGTGCCTTCCATTCTTGTTCCTGTCGTGCGCCGCGTTCGATCGCCTGGCGAAAATGGGCCAGCGCCTCATCGGGAACATAGAATTTTTTGTCTTCAGGCCAACCGAGATGCCGTTTTGTTTCGCGCACCGCCTCCTCGCCCGGCGCATCGCTGTGGGCCTTACGCGTGCCGGCCGTTGGCATGCCGTAACCAATCGTGGTCTTGACGGAAATCAACGACGGTTTTGTACCTACTGATTGCGCTTCGCGAACTGCCGCTTCGATGGCGTCGAGATCGTTGCCATCTTCAACCGTGACTGTGTGCCAGCCATAAGCTCCAAATCTCTTGGGAACGTCTTCGCCAAATGCGAGATCGGTGAAACCCTCAATGGTGACTTTGTTGTCGTCGTAAAGGTAAATCAGTTTTCCGAGCTTGAGATGGCCGGCGAGAGAAGCCGCCTCTGAAGCAACCCCCTCCATGAGATCGCCGTCGGAAACGATGGCGTAGATATTATGATCGATGACTGGAAACCCCTCTTTGTTGAACTTGGCAGCGAGGTGAGCCCCGGCTATTGCCATGCCTACGCCGTTCGCAAAACCCTGGCCCAAAGGCCCGGTAGTGACCTCCACTCCCGGCGTCAGAATGTTCTCCGGATGTCCCGGCGTTTTTGAGCCCCACTGACGGAAGTTCTTTATTTCGTCAAGCGAAAGATCGTAGCCAGTGAGGTAGAGCAGCGAATAGAGCAGCATCGAGCCGTGTCCGGCTGAGAGCAAAAAGCGATCGCGGTTCTCCCACTTGGGATTCTTAGGATTGTGACGAAGAAAACGCGTCCAAAGCACATATGCCATCGGAGCGGCGCCCAGGGGCAGGCCCGGATGGCCTGACTCGGCTTTCTGCACGGCGTCGAGC
>JAIVJP010000073.1:0-6652 GCA_020199975.1 Acidobacteriota bacterium | reverse complement strand
GAATCGTGTTAACGCAAAGTTCATCAAGCTCGGGTGGGTTGTCTGTCTGCTTGTGCATTGGCGCGCTCATTAATAGGTTTCTTTATCTCCGGTTCAAGGTGATTCGATCACACGTTCGTAAATCCGTTGTTGTCGCTTGAGTCCTTCCTGGTAATGCACATGACGTGACATATTCGGCTCAAACGTCTGTTCCCCACGCACCGGCAATCCTGTAATACTCTGTATTTTGCCCGCGGCTTCGAGCGCAAGTAAGGCGGCCCCGCGAACGGATGCTTCGCCCGGTTCCGAAAGCAAAACCGAACGCCCAAACACGTCGGCAATAATCTGTGTCCAAACTGGAGAAGAGCGTAGCGCGGTGCCTGACGCAATGATGAACGCACCGGGCGCCAGAGGCTCAAGGGCCTTCGCGATTAAAGCAAAGCGATATGCGATCGCTTCCATGGCGGCGCGTAGAATTTCTATTGGCTGGGTGCTGAAGGTGAGACCGAGGATCGCACCGCGCGCTTCGGTTGACCAGCCGGTGCTGCGTTCACCTGCCCAGAAAGGCAACACCGTTAAGCCGTGGGCATCTGGTTCGAGGATTTCGAGGGCAGCCTCGATTGATTCCGAATCGTCATTAGGCAAGAGCAATTCTTTGATCCAACGATGGAGAACACCACCATCAGACAAAGCGCCGCCAACTATCACTCTCTTACGATCTGCGCGATAGCACCAAAGCGCCGCGGGCAGTTCCGCTGGTGGCTCACCTTCGTAAAGTACTCGCATCGCGCCTGACGTACCAATCATCAGCGCTGCTTGCTGGCGCGTTGTGCAGCCGCTGCCAATGGTGTTAGCAGCGCCATCACCGACCGGAGGAGAAATCCGGGCCTCAGCCAAAACGGGCCAACGCGCGGCATACTCCGCCCTCAGGTGGCCAGCTGCCTGGGTTGCGCTGGAGATCTCCGGAAAACTCTCGTCCGGGATGCCAAGCGCCTCGATGAGTTCCTTATCCCATTCAATCAGCCGCTGATTGAATAAGCCCGTTCCAGAGGCCATCGAAACACTGGCCGCAGTCTCTCCAGACAAACGCAGCACTACATACTCCCCAAAAGATAACCACCGACTGGTAGAGGCGACTGCCTGGGGATGTGCGCTTCTCAGCCAGAGCAGCTTCGCCGGCCAGTAGCTTGGATGAAAGCGGCAACCGGTGCGTGCGTGCACGATCGTTTCATCGAAACGGTTTCGCAGTTCCTTTACCGCGGCGGCGGCTCGCGTATCAGCCCAACCGAAAACCGGCGTCGTGGCTAAGCCTTGCGCATCCACTCCCAGAAGGCTGTGCCAGAAACAGGAGATGGCGATCAACTGAATCTGGGCGCCGGATTGATAAGGCTGATCCAATAGCGCGTCGATTGTTTGAGTAACCAACTCAAAGCCCGCCTCAGCGCCCGTTATGGCGAAATCACCAATTTCAGAGAGGGTTTGTTGAATGCGCACGCTAGCGCCATCGATCTCACGGCCCCGTTCGTCGAACAGCGAGGCGCGCACTCCGGACGTACCGATATCCACAGCCAAGACGGCCGCTGTTCTAGATCCTGCCATCACAGAGACAAGTTCAGGCGATGGCTCAAACCCCTCAAGGACCTCATCCAGCACGCTGCTCATCTTAGGTGGTCTGGGTTTTGGACACGCGAGATATCCTGCGACAACGAATTGTTGATTAAAGATTTATCGGGACACCGTAGCATAGGCATAACGACGGGGGATTGCTTCTGCGCGAGGACTTTAAAAGCTCCTGCTCGATTAGTTTTTCGCCGCTTGTTTCCGTACGGGGGTGCCTTGCGACACGCGACCCTCGACAGCGCTCCAGTCGATGTTGGAGAAAAACGCTTCGATGTACTTGGGCCGCTCAGTTTTGAAGTCGAGCAGATAAGCGTGTTCCCAAACGTCCATCACGAGTATGGGATTGAAGCCGGCGACATTGCCTGTTTCATGGAGCGAGATCCAGTGATTTGAAAGCCGGTGGTTAGCGGGGTTCTCATAACAGATGGCCCAGCCCACACCGCGCATCTTCCCGATACCCTCAAAATCGGCCTTCCAGATGTCGTAGCCGCCGAAACTCGCTTCCGCCGCTTTCAGAAATTTGGATGAGCGCCCCGGCTCGCCCGTGCCCGTGCCCTTCTTGAGATTCTCGAAATAGTACTCGTGCAGGACCATTCCGTTGTATTCAAAACCGAGGCGACGCGTTAACTCGGAATAGGCCGGCATCTCTTCCTGATCGACTTTCCCATCCTGAATAAACTGCCAAATTTTTTCCGTCAGGTTATTAGTTTCTTTGACGTAGCCTTCGTAGAGTTTGAAGTGCAGTTCCAACGTCTCGTCCGAAATGCCCTTCAAACCGCTGAGATTAAACTGTCTGGCCTTGTAAGAATCTGCTGAACTCATTGCTCACCTCCTACCACTTCTAGTTCTTGCCGAAGATTACCCAGTCGCCGTGTGATGTGCCCATGAACAGGAGCATTGGAAGCGACAGCCAGGCGTTCGTTCTCGATGCGAGAAAAGCCTGGCGAGCCAACTCCGGCGGCGCCGCCGGCCCCGTGCCGGCCGTAGCCGCTATAATCCGCTTATTGTTCGGCCAGATGATGCCCCAAACATTTAGCATCATGAGCATGCCGTAAGCACCACCAACGCCAATCGAAATGGTCTTGTTGCTGGCCCAGCTCTCGCCACCGGCGGTCAGCATTCCGACGAAGAACTTCACCAGGCCCCAGGTAATTATCGCCACCAGCACGAGCATCACGATCGCGAACAGTCGTCCATCCTTGGTTAACGCCGCCACCTTCTTGATGATCAGAAATTCCACGATGAACAAAACGATCGGATACGTTAGCCACGCAAACAGAACCCACCAGAGGTTGATATCGCCGCCGCCAATCGTGTTCGCGTTGTTCACATCGCCTTTGAGCGTGTACATCGCGAAGTATGCCAGTCCCACCAGCACCGTGACGACTGCGCCCCAACGGAAGTACCAGAGTGCCCGCGATAGAAGATCTGGATTGACCTTTTTCTTGGTATCCGGATCAAGCGCTTTCTGAAATGGAACGTTTACGAGGTTAAAGAAATATAGCAACCCGATCCAGGTGATACCTGCGACGAAGTGTGCCCAGCGAAGGAAAATCCTCAGGAACGCCTCGCTGTTGGGAGCGTGAAAGATGTCCTGAAATATAGCCAGACTGATGGGGAGATGAACAGTTGACTCGATTAGCATAGGCCCTCCGAAATGTTAATTGGGACAGACAGCTGATCTGCCGAATTCACTTGAATTGTTGGAATTACCCGCGAAGATTACACCCAGACGCTCTTGAGACGCAATAATGTCGAAAAGCCGGTAGTTTCATATTGGTGATCTGACGGTGCCTCGTCCGCACCAAGATGGTTGATACTGCCCACCTTCCCAACCTGCAAATTTCCTCACCTTGAATGGACAGTTCAAGGTTGAATGTTAGAGCATTTGCAAGCTGGCGATTTTGCCCGCTCTGCTGCCGGCACACTTTTTTCTGCGGTGAGGTTAGTCTTCCAGCGGTCGAGGCCCGGCGTCCATTCCTCTCACGCTGACCTGGTTGATTACCCGAACTTTCAAATCGTCATTGATGTGTATCTGACAGGAAAGACGCACGATGTCGGCGAGTTCTGATTCCATGGCCAGGCGATTGCGCTCGAGCTCACGCATTTCGCCGGGGTCTCCCGCGAGAATCTCCACCCGACAAGTTGTGCAGCGCGCATTACCTCCACAGCGATGGAGAATGTCGATGCCCGCATCCTCCACGGCCAACACTAGTTTCTTGCCTTTGGGCGCTTCGAAGGCCACGGTTCCGTTTGCAGTCTCTGCTTCAATCTTCGGCATCAGTCTATTGACTCCAGAAGTTTTCGGTTTGATAGCTCGTAGAATTTGGCACAAGTGTGCTAGTTGAGCAAGCGAGCAGGACTTTGGGTAGTGCTCCGTTAGGAATGTTGCTGTTCTGGGCTGGTGTCTATATCGGTCAAGATCCAGGGGCGGCAGCGCTAAGGCGCGCCTGCCCCTGGCTACCTTCTGCCGCGCCTTCAGCGCTCGAGCAGCAGCTCCATGAATGTCGCCCCGGCAACCGGATTATGGTAGTAGGCCTCGATCTCTCGAAACCCCAGCGAGAGGTAAATGGCGATCGCCCTGTCCATCTCGCCTGGCAACGTATCGAGGCGCATCCGCTGGTAACCAACCTCCCGCGCCGCGTCAATTACCGCTTCGGTTAGTTCACGTCCTAAACCCTTCCCACGAAATTCTGGCCGCACGTAGAGTCGTTTGATCTCGCACGCGCCCTGGCCAAGCCCTCGCAGTGCTACGCAACCGGAAATCTGATCCCCATCAAAAGCGAGGAACAGACGGCCAGTCGGCGGAACATATTCCCCCGGGAGTTCCGCAAGTTCCTTTTCAAAATTCTGAAAGCAGAGATTTATTCCCAGCCCGGCCGCATACTCTTCGAACAATTCGCGCGCGCGATCGATGTCTTCGGGTGATTGGGCTTGAACTATGTTCACCGCTGGAAACTCAGAATGACCTCACTAAGAGTGTCCTGGGGCTCACGCCCCAGGCTCGCCCGCTATCGCGGGCTACGAAAAAGATCCCAGCGCCACAAGCTTGCGCAATATACGAAAGAAGGCCGAGCGTCTATAACAGACCGCCCAGCCTTCCGAATCATGCACCGCGCCTTTTGATATCTTAAGCAGTAAAGGAAGTGCCGCAGCCACAGCTTCCTGTTGCATTGGGATTCGTGAACGTGAAGCCAGAACCCATGACCCCGGTCACATAGTCGATCTGCACCCCGTTCAGATATTGAGCGCTGAACATATCGACGAACAGGCGCACGCCCCGTTCATTGAGAACGAAGTCGCCCTGACGCGATTCCTCTTCGATATTCAGGCTGTACTGGAAGCCAGAGCAACCGCCTGGTACGACGCGGACGCGCAGTCCCGACGTATCGGGAAGTCCCTCTTCACTGGCCATAAACTTCTTGATCTCGAGAGCGGCCGGCTCTGTAACGTTCAGCGTAATAGTCGGGGCTGCAGTTGTAGCCGCAGGTGTTCCGGTAGGCGCTGCTTGTGTAGACATGTCTTAAATCTCCCTCAAAATAAATTCCATCATTAATTGCCAATTGCCGATTTATCGCCGAATCTACTGTCCTCTCAAATTTAATCGGCAATCTAAGTTTCCAAATTCATCTTACTGACCTTTACCTAAAACGACAAGTTCAGGCTTCATTGCCTCGATCGAGACCTGTCTGGCAACCTCCTCGGCCACGCGTCGGAAGGCCTGAGCGTGCGTGGAATCGGGTTGGCTGACTACGATGGGCACACCCTTATCGCCGCCTTCGCGCACTCCAATTCCCAGTGGAATCGAACCGAGGAACGGCACACCGTACATCGCGGCGAGCTTCTCGCCCCCGCCCTCCCCAAAAATGTCGTAACGGTTGCCGGTGTCCGGCGCAATGAAGTAGCTCATGTTTTCAACCACACCCAGAATCGGTATGGCTACGGTTTCAAACATCCGCAGTGCCCGGCGCACATCGGCGATAGCCACGTCCTGTGGCGTCGTGACCAGCACGGCTCCTTGCACCGGAACGAGTTGCGCCAGCGACAACTGAACGTCGCCCGTCCCCGGCGGCATGTCGACGACCAGGTAATCCAGCTCTCCCCACTTCACGTCCGAAAGAAATTGTTTCACTAGACCATGCAGGATGGGCCCACGGACAATCATCGGTTTATCGCCGGGCTGAAGGAAGGCCATCGACATTATGCGGACGCCGTAAGCCTCAATCGGAATAAGTTTGTTAACGTCCACTTCCGGGCGCGCCTCGCTGGCGCCCAACATGATGGGAACGTTAGGGCCATACACATCAGCATCCATCAAACCTACCCGTGCGCCGTCGAGGGCCAGCGACACCGCGACATTGACGGCCACCGTAGATTTGCCCACTCCACCTTTTCCAGACGAGACCGCGATGATGTTGCGAACCCCCGGCACGGAAACCTTTTCTCCGATGCCGCGCCCTTTGGGCACTTCGGCGTCCATCTTCACGTCGACCGACTGCACACCCGGAATAGCGCTTACAAGTTCCTTCGCCGCGCCTTCCATCTCTTCCTTCACCGGGCACGCGGGCGTTGTCAGCACGATGCGAAACGAAACAGCGCCCCCTTCGATCTTGAGATCTTTGATGAATCCGAGCGTGACGATGTCCTTGTGCAGATCCGGATCCTGGATCTGGCGCAGGGCATCGAGTATGAGTTGTTCGGTTAACTGGGACATGGTTTTATAAGCAAGTTCGGTTGAAAATGAATTATGCCGGAGCGGAAGTGGAATGTCGACTTGGTAGGAATTTTGGAAGTTGAAAGAGCTATCGGCATAGGCCAAAAGTTTAGAGCGGCGTGAACGGGCGAAACCATAAAAGCATCGTCAACGAAAAATGAATTCAACCAGCCCGCGATAGGCGGGGCGTCAGCCTGGGGTGGAGCGCAGCGGAACCCCAGGTCAACGAACAGATTAATTCAAACCAGCCCGCGTTAGCGGGCGACCGTGGATCGGGGTTTTGTCCGTGAGTTAAATTTTCATCGACGAAGTCTCAGTTGCCCCTGCCGCCCGCTGCGC
>JAIVJP010000072.1 GCA_020199975.1 Acidobacteriota bacterium | reverse complement strand
CAGACCTTCCGGGGCAGTAGCCCGACTGTTAAGGAGGTTCATTTCCATTTCCCATTTGCCATTCGAGATAGGGGTGCGCTCTCTTCACTCGTTAGACACCATCGCCGCTTACAAATGGAAACGCAGTACGTTTCTCAGCCAATGAGAAATGGAAAATGGAAAATGGAAAATGAGCCCTCCTTAACAGTCGGGCTACTGCTCGAGCGGTTGGACTACTGTTCTCCAAAGCGCAAAGCGATTTCCGTCAGGATCATAGAATCGCACGTATTCACCGTACCCGGTAACCACCTCTACCTCTGCGGCGGAAGTCCCTTCAAGTTCGGGGATGCGACGGAGATAAGGTTCGAAGTCGTCAACAAGAACGTAGATGAGCACGGAATCACCGGGACTGAAAAAGTCAACCTTCTGAAAGCCACCGTCTATGCCTGCGGGGGGCTCGAATCCAAGATACGTGGGAGAGTGTTGGTGAAACTTCCAACCGAAGAGTTCATTGTAGAAACGAAGTGTTCGCTCGAAATCAGTCGAACGCAGAGTGATTTTGGTGATGGTATGTGCATCCATAGTTCCTAATATCGCCAACTCGTTAAGTCCGCTCCCGGAGGCGCGCTCTTCAAGATGCGATTCACGATCTTGGGCGCGTAAAACTGATGATAACGGAGTCGTGAGATGGCGTTAGGCCGCGTGTGATCGCCATTCCAACAGTGTTCGGCACGTGGCTCATAATCCACTTCACCACCGTAGTGCGGATTATTTGTGGTCTTCAGGAAATCCTCTACCAAATAGACTGCGTCGTTGAGGAAATAGTTATCGGCTTCGCCTACGTAGATGTGAATCTTGCCTGCGAGCTTTGGTCCAAGCTTGCTCCAGTCTCTTTTCAAGATGTGGCCAAGATCGTAATGCTCCCGCCAATGCGCGGCGACAAAATGATCGATCTCGCCCGTGAGCTTGTTCCAGATAGGTTTGGGATAACCATCCTTGCCAACAGGCGAATAGACAGCTTCCCAAATGTCCCACTGGCCACCTGACCGGCTCTTGGTTCCGAGGGCCAACTCCATGTGATTCATTTCCTCGATGGTCGCCGCCAGCTCTCCCAGGTAATTTCGTTTTCCTGGACGCGGGGTTTGTTTCCATTTGCTGTCGGCGCGATAGGCATTCTTATGCTCATAGATGTTGACTACGGTGTAAGCGCGAAAGTCGATCGGGTCGGGACACGCGCCCCACGCACCGTTGTACTCGTCTGGATAGAAAACCTGAGCCGCGAGCGCTTCCCAGCCACCGGTCGAGCCGCCATACATAAAGCGCGCCCAGCCTTTCCCGATGCCGCGAAATTGCTTTTCGATAAAAGGCACCAGTTCGTAAGTTATCGCGTCCCCATAAGGACCAAGGTTCGCGGAATTCACCGCGTAGGAGTCGTCGTAGTAGGGATTCGCATGCTGAATCTCCATGATGATCATGCGCGGGAAGTTTGGCCCGGTCCATTCCTGGTAAAACTTGTACGCCTGCTCCTGAACAATCTTGTTATAGCCTTCGAGTTTGAACCTCTCACTGTATTCAGGTTTCAGGTTGGGATCAGGAGGCTGCTCCCGAAAGCCGCCAAAGTCGGCAGGGAAGTGACCGTGGAAGATGACCAGCGGATAGCGAGCGTTTGGATGCGAATCGAAACCTTCGGGCAGCAGGATGTTTGCACCCAGATACATGGGCCGGCCCCAGAAATCAGAGAGCAGCTTGCTCTGCATCTTCACGTGCTTGATGTACTTCGTGTCTTTAGGCGGCACGATGGGTGGAATCACTTTGTCCAGGAGCATCTTGATAGTGTCAGACTTCTGCGGATCGATAGTTACCTTTCGCGGAGTGCTGTAGAGATTTCCTGGGGCGCGGTTCCATTGCTGGCCTTCGCCGCGATCCATGGGCAGCTTCACCGTGTGACCATCAGATCGTTTGAATGTTTCATAGCGATGGAGCAGCGCCTGCACTGTGTATTCTCCGCGAGGCACTTGGGCGAGGCTCCTCACAGGATAGCCGAAGGCATCTGCAGCCACACTGGCTTCCTGACCGGGTTTTAGGCCTTCCACATCAATCCCAAATACCTGTTGAGTGGTCAGGTCCTCGCTGATTTGAAAGCGCGGTTCTCGGGAACTGTCGGCTGAGACGAGCAGAAGGAGCCTTCCATCAAGCGCCTCTTTGTTGCTCGTTTCCGGAAAGGAGACTGCAAATCGCAAACCACTGTTTTGCTCATTTCTTAGTTGTGCACTTTGCGGTAACAGCAACACCGCAACAAGAATTGGCAAGAATAAAAACAGGCGCACTTTTGTTTTTGATCTCATGGACATTCTCCTGATCGCGGTTATTCCCTTAGCTTTATGGAGTGCGGTGGCAAGCGCAGCGCGACACCGCTTTGGATTTGCTGTCCGATCTGTTTCAGCCAAAGCGCCGTCGCCGCTGCGCTCTGCCGGCGCACTGCAAAGTAACTACTCGCTGAACTGGAGCCCGCCGGTAGCCGGCGCCGGCTCTTCCTCATCAGTTGGGAGGGTGGTGACAGCTTGCGATCGTGCACCATCGGCATACTGAAGCTTGTACAGCATCCAGTAGAGTCCGCGCTCGGCGAGCAACTGTTGATGGTTACCTTGCTCGCGAATTTCGCCGTGATGAAGCACGATGATTCGATCCGCTCTTTGCACGGTCGACAGCCGGTGCGCCACGACAATCGAGGTGCGGTCCCGCATTACGCGCTCGATGGCTTGCTGAATCAACTGCTCGGTTTCAGTGTCGATGGAGCTGGTGGCTTCGTCAAGAATCAGGAGAGCGGGATCAAACGCTAGGGCGCGAGCAAACGAAATCAACTGTTTCTGACCAACAGAAAGCCCCGCGCCGCGCTCTTTTACTTCCGTCCTGTAACCGTGATTCAAACGTTCGATGAACTTGTTGGCATGAACTTCCTTGGCCGCCCACGTGACTCGCTCGTCCGAAATATCGTTACGGCCGAGCCGAATGTTGCTCTCAACGGTACCGCTGAAAAGGAAAATGTCCTGCAGCACGACTGCGAAGTTTTCGCGCAGCGATTGCAGGTCCCAATCGCGAAGATCCACGCCGTCCAGCAGTATGTGTCCGCTGTGGATGTCGTAGAAGCGCATTAACAGGTTGGTAATCGTTGTCTTACCTGAGCCGGTATGACCAACGAGCGCTACCGACTGCCCCGGACTTACGGCAAAGGAAACATCCTTCAGCACCCAGTCGTCATCTTTATAAGCGAACCAAACATTCTGAAATTCGATGTAACCTCGCGCCCGGCCCGATTTGAGTGGGGTCTCAAGGTTCTTGATGGCCACCGGCAAATCCAGAGTCTTGAAGATGCGGTGCGAAGCCACAACCGCCGCTTGCAGGACGTTGTACTTATCGGAAATGTCGCGTATCGGTTGGAAGAGAAAGCCCGAATATTGAATAAAAGCCACCAGCGCGCCCAAGGTCAGGGCCCCGTTCATGACTCGATAACCGCCATACCAGATAACCAGCGCAATTCCTACGGCGCCGATGAAATCGACTAAGGGAAAGAAGACTGCATAAAAGAAGATCGTATCAATATTGGCCTTGCGATAATCGTCATTGATCGCTTCGAACTTTTGCAGCGACTTTGCTTCAGCGTTGAAGATTTGCACGGTCTGCGCCCCGGCGAAATGCTCCTGAAGGAACGCGTTGATGCGCGCAATTCGCGTCCTGACCATGTCATAACCGCGACGTGCACCCTTGCGAAACCATGTAGTGGCCGCAAAAAGCATCGGCACAGTCAACAACGTCACCAATGTTAACCGCACGTCCATCCACAACATCACGCCAATGATCGCAACGATCATGACCACATCGCCGAGCACGTCCGTCACGCCTTGGGTGAAGAGTTCGTTCAACGAATCAACGTCATTGGTGAGTCGCGTCATGATGCGGCCCACGGGGTTGCGATCGTAGTAGGCGACTTCCTGGTGTTGCAGCTTGTCGTAAAGCTCGCGACGGATGTCAACTGCGTAAATTTCGGCTGCAGAACACCCAGCAGATTAAGCACCAGAGTGAAAATCAGTGCGGAAATCAGCATGCGCAGGTAAGGGCTGAGATACCTCAGCAGCCGGCGGGCAATCTGAAAGTCGTAGGTCTTCCCGATTGCTTCTTCTTCGTGGAATTGTTTTACGGCCGTAGACATTGTTCTATTTCCGATTTCCTAATGCCGATTTGCTATCGCCGACTAGATTGCTTAGCGCCAATTAGCTTGCCCATTGTTGACTGCATTCAATTGACAATCTAAGGCAATACTTCCGCAGTCACTCAAATAGGCAATTGGCAATTGGCAATGAGTTAGGTTGCTGCCAGTTCCTCTTCGAGCAGTTGTCGTTCGTAAAGATCGGCATACTCACCGCCCAGCGCCAACAACTCATGATGTGTGCCCTGCTCGACAATGCGTCCCTCGTCGAGCACACAAATCCGGTCGGCATCACGTACCGTCGAGATGCGATGCGAAACAATCAGGCTTGTTCGATCGCGCATCAGGCCTCGCAGTCGTCTCAGGATCTTCTCTTCCGTATACGTGTCAACTGAAGACAAAGCGTCGTCGAGGATCAGGATCTTTGGCTCGCGCAATACGGCGCGGGCGATGGCTGTTCTTTGCTTCTGACCTCCTGAGAGAGTGATACCTCTCTCGCCCACCAAAGTGTCGAAGCCGTCGGGAAAGCTTTTAATATCGTCTGCCAGCCCCGCCATCTCGGCCACCCACTCGACCTCGGCGCGTTCAGCTTTCTCCACCCCAAAAGCGATGTTGTCCGCGAGCGAATCACTAAAGAGGAAAGTCTCCTGGGGAACGTAGCCAATGCTCGAGCGCAACTGCGCGAGTGAATAATCCTGCACCGGAACGCTGTCGATAAAGACGGCGTTCTCAGGCGCTTCGATTAATCGCGGGATGAGATTAACTAGAGTGGATTTGCCGCTTCCGGTTCGTCCGACGAAGGCGACCGACTCACCGGCCGGTATTCGCAAGTTAATGTCACGCAGTACCGGTTCATCGTTTAGGCGATAGCTAAACGTCAGGTTGCGAAACTCAATCTCACCGGCAATCGGCTTTTGCTGCTGAACTCCAGGGGCGTCGCCGATTGCAGGATCGATCGCCCATATCGCGTTCATCCTCTTTAAGCTTGCCGTACCACGCTGGTAGAGATTCACTACGTAGCCGAGCGCGATCAGTGGCCAAATGAGGCGCATCAGGTACATATTGAAGACAGTGAACTGGCCGACCGTGATCTCTCCTCTAACTGCCAACGGCACCCCAGCCCAGATAATGAGAACGAAACCGAATCCTATCAAAAACTGCATGAGAGGCCGCATCAACGCATCGATTCTGACCAGACTGAAGTTTTTCTCCGCGAATTTTCTGTTCAATTCGTTGAAGGCCTCAATTTCAGCGCCTTCCTGCGCATAGGCGCGCACCACGCGGACACCGGTAAAGTTCTCCTGTGCTCGCGCCGTAATCTGGGCAAAGAAGTCCTGGATCTTTTCGAAACGGACGTGGACCTGTTGACCGAAGAACTTAACCGTCAACGATACTAGCGGCATGGTCACAAATAGGAGCAGTGTGAGCCACCAGTTGATCATTAGCATCAGAGGTAGCACGAGCAGAACCACGAAGATCGTCTGCAGCGTGTACATGATCATCGGACCGGCCAGTTGGCGGACGGCCGCCAGATCGTTGGACGCACGAGCCATCAGATCGCCTGTACGATGTTCCTGGAAAAAAGAGAGCGGTTGATCGACGAGATGAGCGTAAAAATCCCGGCGCAAGTCGTATTCGACGTGGCGCGACATGCCGATCAGGATGTGGCGTTGGAGAAACAGAAACGTGCCGCTAGCCACACTTGCACCCAGCACTTTTAGCGCCGACACAGTCAACTTAGACCAGGAGACTTCGGTCCAGTTTTCATCCACCGCCTGGCCAACGAAGAGAGGAATAGCCAGGTTGAAGACTACGCTGGCAAGAATGCAAAGAATGCCGGTGATCAGCGAGATCTTGTAGGGAAGGAAATATCGGGCAAATTTTCGCAGGTCATCCATGAGCTAGCGCAGGACGCAATCCGACTAAATCTTTTGCAAAGCCCTGAAGCTTTATGATGCTCGATTTGCCCTCGAGACGCCAGACGCCCGAGGCGGGACTTAAGCGGAGCCGCAAGAAGTCGCGCATAAAATGCTGTAGGAAGCGGGATATATAGCCCATCCTACACAAGGCCAGAATTACTGGCAGACCCGCATGCAGTCGTTAATAGAGTCCCAGAGGTCGTCAGTCAGTTCGTGGTTGAGCCCGTAGGCGTTCACTGATGATGTAGAGAGGTAAGAAGTCCGAAGGCTTGAGGATTAAGAGCGTTTGAGCTGATGCGTCAAGTCCGGGGTTTGTAGCCAGGTTGAACAAAGGGACAGCACGGATCAAATCTTGATGTACGTCGTAAGTGCGGTCGCAATAAGGTTCCCAGCATCGTCAACCAACTCGGCCGAAACCACGATGAGGCGCCGGCCGGCGCGGATCACGCGTGCAGTGGATTGAGCCCTCCCGTTTCTTAGCGGTCTGAGATAGCTGATGGTTAGGTTGGCGGTCGTTGCTTTCTCGTCGGGCGGAAGC
>JAIVJP010000071.1 GCA_020199975.1 Acidobacteriota bacterium | reverse complement strand
CAGCAACGTTGTCCTATCGTCACCATAGCCATCGAAAGCGCGCACTCTGAGGTGTTCGCCATAGCCAGGGACAGGGATTCTTTCGACGGAGTTGATCGCCGGGATTGTACGCGCGCTTTCGACAAGTAGATCTACAACAGTGCGACTGCCGTCGAAATCCCCTGATGGCGATTCGGTTTCGACGAGCTTGCGAATCGAGCCAAGGATCTCATCTTGTCGACGTGCCAGAAACGTATGCATCGTTTTCAGCAGGATGGAATCCGCATGGTTCATTGATCTTCTTCGACGGCGATTTCGCTTTTGATCATCAGACGTCATGCACCCTTTCGACCATTAACGAACTTGATTAGTAGTTCGTTCGTGAAGGCAGTCGGCACTGTCCTTGTTTCCGTGATTTGTCGTCTCTTGCGATAGCGATTCTTGTTTATACTCGCGAAGCCACACGCGGCTGGAACAGGAAGAAGTCGTAGACTGCACGCGCGATGTCGGCAATAGTGCGCTCCCGCGCCGAGACTTCCTTTTCCGACGACTTTACGAAAACCACGATGGCTACGTGACCGGCGTCATCGGGAAGCGTGACAATGCCGACATCGTTGGTGGTGCCGCCGATCGTCCCCGTTTTGTGCGCCACTTCGGTACCTGCCGGGAGTATTCCTTTAAGGCGTGTTTCGCCGGTGCGGCAACGTCGCATGATGTCGAGCAGTAATTCTGTGCTCTCGCGTTTAAGCAGATCCTTGCGGAAGACCTGCTCCAGGAGCCCTGTCATCGCCTCAGGCGTTGCCGTGTCGCGAGGATCAGCATCGAATTTTGCCGCCGCCGCTTTCCTTTCTTCTGGCTTGACGGCATCAGATAGCTTCCTGAAAAGTGTTGGCGACCATTCGCTCTCCGACGGCACTTGAGTAACGCCGATCCAATCGGCAATCAGTCGGGCTGTGGAGCGATTCACGTCGATGCCGTTGATTCCAAGCGCTCGCATACGGGCGGTGACCGCTTCCGGCCCTCCGGCGAGGCGAAGACAAACGTCGGTGGCGCTATTGTCACTGATGAGCAGCATCAGTTCCATGAGATTACGGACTGACAGGGCCAGTCCCGGTTGGTTGAACAGATCAGTAAGCGTCCCGCTACCGGGGTGCAGATCGCTCGGTTGAAACTGAATCATCTGGTCGAGTCGGATCTCGCCTTTGTCCACCCGGGTGAGGAGTTGGACGGCAATAGGCACCTTGTAGGTACTCGCCATCGGGAAGCGTTCGCTTCCGTTGAGCGACACCCGACGGTTGGTCTCTAGATGATTGGCGCTGACGCCGACGACTCCTCCAGCTGCCTTCGCCAACCGTGCGATTTCACGTTCCAGCCTTTGCAGCGCAACGTCAGTCGCCGCCTGCGAATTGTTCGTGACGGGCGTTTGCGCGGACACAAGTCCGCCGCCCGTAAACATCAGAAAGAGCACCGCGGCAAACGAGGTTTGCCTCATCAGAAGCGCAATCTTCTTCATTGTTTCGTTTCCTTCCTAAGGCGATTCACAAAGTGCCCCAAAGCGATATCAGGATGCCGCGGGCTGCTCGTGAACTAACTAAAATCCTCAACCTTCTTACCGTTACTCAGAAGATAAACTCTAACCGAAAGATCGTTCCTGGATGAACCATAGAAGTCTTCGATCAAGTATCCGGACGCTATCGCCTCGCTGAAGGCCCACCGCGTTGCTTCTCGCCACCTTACCGCCAATTCCGGGCTCTCACGCTGCAACGTGTTAATGTCTGCGGGGATTTCTATCGAGAGATACTTCTGACCGTGGACTTCGGATGACTGGCCCCTCTGGGGCTCGTTGTTTGGGCCAACTCGGACGAGGCATGCGATGCGGTCGAGGTCAGGGATTGAAGCTCTGCTTCTGTCTTTTGTTTGTAGTCGCTCGCGGACGCGTTGGCTGTCGAGCGACCAAGTAACCCAGAGACGATCAGTGCCGATCTGATGCAAGAAGCTTGAGGTCGCTTCACCGTAGAAGTTGATCTTGTAAGCGTCCGCGACGACCCCAAGTTTTGCGAAATTGAAATGTGCGTTCAGACTCTGAAGTGGGTCGAATGTCCATGTCATCCTGTTGATGCCTTGGGCGAGAGCGCGCGTTCGTTGCGCCAATTTGAGTCTATAGCCAAGGTTGAAGTTGCGATGCGATGGTGTGACCGCAAGCATGTGTGAATGATGGACCATGCGCTCGTTCTCACGCCCAACGAAACTGTAGGCGAAGCCGATGAGGGACGCTCCATCAAATGCGCCGATTAAAATAGCGCCGACCTCCCTCGTCGCAGCAAAGATGGTGAGAGGGACTATGTCGCGGTCATCACTTCCCCAAACTTCTTTTTGAAGCGCTTCGACGTCTCGCATCTCCGAGACAAGTTCAATGTCGCGGATAATAATGCTAGGTGCTTTGATTGCGTTAGACACAGTAATTGTGAGAATGAGTCACTCAGACCCCGGTAGTTACAGAACCGGGAGCGGTAGCGACCGGATCATAGACTCAACTTGAACTTAGCATCCCGTCGCTTCCGCTCTGGGTTCTGTAACGACTGCGTCCCAACTTAAACTTAGTCGCTGCCGAACACTGGCTTTGTTCTGTTTCAACCTCAAAGCAAATCTCCATTAGACCCTTTCGGCTCACGGTACCAGCGTGATCCTAAGGCGTATTCCCTATCAGTCGGCCTGAGCCGGGTGAGCGCGCGCTTGGGATCGATATGCGAGCAAGCTACGTGGATGGCGTTTATCGCACCCGTGGGAGCTACATAGGAATTAAGAAATGATGGGCTGACGACGGAAGCAACGACATGAGAGTCACAGTAGCGTGCTATGGGTGTGGTGTCGCTGTCGGTAATCCCGAAAGTCGGCACGCCCTGTTTTCTAGCCTGCAGCACGGCCTCGACAGTATCCCTGAGGCACTGCCCAAAGCTTATGGCCACGAGTACATCTTTTGGCGTCAAGACTTCAACCTTGTGTTGCAGAGTCCCGGTGCTTCCTATCGGAGCCTCAGCATCGAACCCGAGCGCCGACAATCCGTAAGCCAGGTAATAGGAGAGCGAAGCGGCGAAGTCTAACCCGACTACGAGAACGCGGCGCGAACGCTTTATCAGCTTCGCCAATTCTATTATGCGCTGTCTATCCAGATCCGATTTTAATGTATTTATGTTGTCTAGGGCCTTCTCCAGAGCGTGATCGACGTGATCAGCGACACTTCGCTTCTCTCGGGTGGCCGCTTTCAACGCTGTATACGGCGTGATACGTGCAACGAAGTGCTGTCGGAGGTCCGCTGAGAAATCGGCATAACTCTGGTAACCCAGCACCTGAGTGGCTCGCAGTATCGTCGTTGCATCAACGCGATAGCGTTTGGCTAGTTCACGGGAAGAGAGGAAACAAGTCTCTTCTGCTGAGTCAATGATTGCCCGGACCAACCGCTGTCGTCGCGGGTTGAGCCCGGATTGTGCCTGGGCGAAACGGGCCTCAAGGGCTGTCGAGGAAGCCTTCCCGTCGTTCTTACCTGAATTACTAACGACGTTCTGCACCTTCTTACGCGAGTTAGCGCTCATTTCTCACCTCTACTACTTCTCCGCATGATTCGCTCGACTTTTAATGTATTCCGTAAATTATTTCCAGATCAATCTTAAGTGAACCTCGATACATTCTCTCATGCTTCGCGCTCCAGTTCGCCGCAGCCGCCGCGATTCTTTTGTCCAGATATAGGCCGGAGTTGACATCCCGGATTGAAGCCTCGCCTCATTACAGATCATCATGATCTAAAGGCTCCTCGACGCGGATGACATCCAAAAATACGGGCCTGGCTACAACTCGCCGGACGTTGCACAGCGGGAAAGATAGCAAATCGCAGTTCGGCAGACAAGACGCTATGCAGTATCTGTAGCGTTATTGACATTTTGCAGCAGTTGCGGTATATGGATATGCTCCGCGATTGGGAAGTGCCAGGGCTTTCTATTGCCATCGTTAAAAACGATCAGGTTGTCTTTGTCAAAGGATACGGGGTTAGGAAACTTGGCGACCCGACGCCGGTCAACGAGCGCACGCTTTTCGCCATCGGTTCGTCCTCCAAAGCGTTCACCGCGGCTTCAGTCGCGATGCTTGTGGATGAGGGCAAGCTGAAGTGGGATGACCCGGTCACGAAATATCTACCAGTTTTTGAGCTCTACGACCCATACGTCACCCGCGAGCTGACGGTGCGCGATCTGCTGTCTCACCGCAGCGGACTCGAACGCGGCGACCTGCTGTGGTACGGCACTGAGTACGACCGCGACGAAATCTTGCGCCGCACTCGCTATCTCAAGCCTACCTGGAGTCTGCGGAGCACATTCGGCTACCAGAACCTCATGTTTCTGGCCGCCGGACAGCTTATCGCGAAAGTGAGCGGCAAGAGCTGGGATGAATTCATTCGGCAACGTATCTTCACTCCGCTGGGGATGACCGCCAGCAACACCAGCGTTAAAGATCTAAAGGGTGCCGACAATGTGTCATCTCCTCACGCTAAGATTGAAGATAAGGTTGAAGTGATCGCCTGGCGCAACATCGATAACATCGCCCCCGCAGGCTCGATCAATTCAAGCGTCGTAGATATGGCCCAATGGGTGCGGCTTCAGCTCGTACAAGGGGAATATCAAAAGCAGCGACTCTTAAGCTCCGGCGCCGCTAAAGAGATGCAGACGTCGCAGACTGTGATTCGCGCCGAGCCGCCGTATTCGCTGTTGTACCCTGAAGCTCATTTTCTGAATTACGGGCTCGGCTGGTTCCTTCACGACTTCCGGGGCCGCAAGGTTGTTGAGCACGGCGGCGCCATCGACGGCATGCGGGCCCAGGTGGCGATGATTCCCGAGGAGAAGCTGGGCCTGGTCATCCTCACCAACATGCACGGCACCACTCTCCCACTTGCTCTGATGTATCGAATCTTCGACGCATACCTGGGCGCGCCACCGCGCGACTGGGGTGCCAACATGCTGAAGACGATCAAGTCCTTCGAGGAGCAAGGCAAGGCTGCGCAGAAGAAGTCGGAAGCAGAGCGGGTCAAAGACACTCGACCGTCGCTGGCGCTGCCAGAGTATGCGGGGACCTACAAGAATGATCTGTATGGCGAAGTGAGGATAACTCACGAGAACGGCAAGCTAGGGGTGCGCTTTGGTCCGGCTTTCACCAGCGGTTTGGAGCATTGGCATTACGACACCTTCCGGGCAAAGTTCGTTGCCGCCGGCGTTAGTTACGCTTATATGACCTTCGCGCTAAACGCGCAGGGCAAGGTAGAAACTCTGACATTGAATCTGCCCGGAGTCGCCGAGTATC
>JAIVJP010000070.1 GCA_020199975.1 Acidobacteriota bacterium | reverse complement strand
GCATTAATACAATGTCGGCGACGGTGATCCGTGTTGCCGAAATCCTGGGTTTGCCAACACGTGTGCCCGGTGTGATCTCGATGTAAATCCAATTGCGTCACTCCTTCAGCAAATCCTAGACCTCGAACGCTAAAAACGCCAGAAGATGCGTTAGCTCCTTATCGTATGCCCAAGGTAAGCAGACACTAGAGTCACCGGGGCGCTGCAAACCACAGCGTCGCCAGCGGCGGCAGAGTAACAGTTGCAGAATACTGCTGACCATGCTTTGGAGCTTCCTCGGCAGTCAGACGGTTGGAAGTATTAACGGCGTTCCCTCCGTAGATCTCGGCGTCAGTGTTGATGATTAGCCGATACTGTCCGGGCTTCGGCAGGCCGAGCCGATGGCCCTCACGCCCAACGGGGGAAAAGTTACCGACACACACCATTTCTTTTCCTGTTGCCGGCGACCGGCGTATGAAGGAAACAATGTTCTCCGAAGCATTATTCGCGTCGATCCACTGAAAGCCTGCCGGTTCGCCGTCGGCCTCCCAAAGCGCATTGTCGTCGGCGTAAACACGATTGAGATCACGAATCAGCGTCTGCACACCTTTATGCAGCGGGTCTTTAAGCAGGTGCCAATCCAAACTCTCCG
This sequence comes from Acidobacteriota bacterium, assembly GCA_020199975.1. Lineage (GTDB taxonomy): Bacteria > Acidobacteriota > Blastocatellia > Pyrinomonadales > Pyrinomonadaceae > PSRF01. Next base: position 3,591 of record JAIVJP010000070.1, on the reverse strand, counting down.
TCTCGTTCCATTCGCGCCATTGTCCAAACTCGCCGCCCATGAAAAGCAGCTTCTTTCCCGGATGCGCCCACATGTAGCCATAAAGCGCACGCAACGTGGCAAACTTCTGTCCCTGGTCACCAGGCATTTTGTTTAGTAGCGCACCCTTCATGTGCACTACCTCGTCATGTGAAAACGGCAGAATGAAGTTTTCGCTCCAGGCATAGATCAAACCGAATGTGAGCGCGTTGTGGTTTCCTCCGCGAAACAATGGGTCGGTCTGGAAATACTTCAGCGTGTCGTGCATCCAACCCATGTTCCACTTGAAATCAAAACCCAGCCCGCCCGCGTAAACTGGGTGACTCACCAGCGGCCAGGCCGTGGACTCTTCCGCAATCATTATCACCCCGGGACATTCCCGGTGGGTTACGTCGTTAAGCTCTTTCAATAGCGCCAGTGCCTCCAGGTTGTCGCGACCGCCAAACTGATTCGGCACCCACTCACCTTCCTTTCGGCTGTAATCGAGATAGAGCATGGAAGCGACGGCATCCACCCGCAATCCGTCGAGATGAAATTCCTTGAGCCAGTAGAGTGCGTTGGCGATGAGAAAATTGCGCACCTCATTGCGACCGTAGTTGAAAATGTAGGTGCCCCAATCGGGATGTTCCCCTTTACGCGGATCTAAATGTTCGTAGAGCGCCGAGCCATCGAAGCGGCCAAGGGCAAACGCATCTTTCGGAAAGTGCGCGGGCACCCAGTCCATGATCACTCCAATGCCCCGCTGATGCAGATAGTCAATCAAATAGCGAAGATCATCCGGGGTTCCATAACGGGCTGACGCGGCGTAGTAACTGCCAACCTGATAACCCCACGAGGGTCCGTAGGGATGTTCTTTTAACGGCAGGAATTCAACGTGAGTAAAACCCATATCGAGCACGTAGTCCGCGAACACGGAAGCCAATTCGCGATATTGAAGTGGCCGGTTGTCTTCTTCAAGCACTCGACGCCAGGAGCCCAAATGAACCTCGTAAATCGAAAGAGGTTGGCGAAAGTGTTCCCGCTTAGCTCGTTTGTTTAGCCATTTCTGATCGCGAAATCTATAAGTTGACCGGTAGACGATTGACGAGGTGTTGGGCGGAACCTCCATCAAAACCGCGTAAGGATCGGCCTTGAGAAACGGGCGCCATCTGGGCGCCCGGATCTCATACTTGTACATTGTGCCGGGCTCGAGGTCAGGGATAAACAGCTCCCACACACCCGATCCACCAAGCATGCGCATCTGGTGAAGCTGCCCATTCCAGCCGTTAAAGTTGCCGACGACACTTACGCCCTCGGCATGCGGCGCCCAGACCGCAAACGAAACTCCGTTCACACGGCCAACTCTCCTGACGTGCGCGCCCAGCTTTTTGTAAATTGCTTCGTGCCGGCCTTCGGCAAACAAGTGCAGGTCTAGTTCGCCGAGTGTTGGAGAAACCGTAATCTGGGAAGCCACCGTCGCTTTCGGTTCGGTCCCTGTCGGCTTGGGCGGGACGCGCTTGGCTTTTTTTACTGGGGGCTTCTTACTCATGAGAGTTTGGCTTCAGCGCCGCCAACACGCTGAGCGGAAACTGATGCCGGCTCGGCATATCGAAGATAAATATCACCGCCAGTTCCCTTGTCTTTGAGGTTGCTCCCGGCTTCTGACAGCATTTCTAGAAACTGCCCGCGCGGAGACGGAACCCCAAGCTCGACTAGTAACTCAATCACCCGCGCGGCATATTTCATCACCTGGATTGTTTCGATCCCGGAGATGTCTGAGAAGAACCAGCCGCAACTTGTGAACATGAGTAAAGCGTTTCGCTGTAACTCCAGCAGTGTCAGGGCTCGAACCTGGTCGATTGTGGATAGCCAGCGTCCTGCTTGGCGGTGGAGAAATTCTTCTCGTGATCGCTGCTGGTTCAGAACGAGCTCAATGGAAGCATTTCGTGCCGCCCAGGGATCGACAAACACATTGGAGCCAACGCTTTCAAAATGGCCGGCAGCCTTGTCACCGAGGAAGGTCAACGCTGCCCGCAACGGCGCACGCCAAGCCTGGTTCCATCCTGGTTCCCCCCCGGTGTGGCAACCGCAATCTCTAAGCCAACGGCTGACACCATGAGCGCAGCTCCAGGACATGCCCTCCCCATCTGGGCCTTCATTGATCTGCACTTCGAGTTCCGCCGGGTATTGATCGAGATACTGGCCGTAGTTTGTAATCGAGAACCCCTCGTCGGGAGCTTCGATCTCCAGCGCGTGGGCCAGGCACAGCTCGCCAAACTTGAAGTGATGTCCGTAGGTTTCGCCGTCGGTAGCAACGTTCACGAGGGGTCCCCGCGCTGCGGCGCGCCTGAAGGCTGCGACCAGAGCTTTGCTGGAAGCCAACGCCTTCTCAAAAGCGATTGCGCGCGCTGCTGGTCCATCGTAAAAGAAAACAGCGATTGAGCGACCGGAGCCGTCCTGATGAAGGTAACGATAAACTCTCGTGGTATCGATGCTTCCGTTTTCTACAGATTTCCATTCGTCGCTACCTGCCGCTCTCCGACGCGCCGCCTGGGTCGGAGCTAGAATAACGAATCGAAGTTGCTGCTCGATCAGCAGATCGAGAGTGCGGTTGTCGCAGGCCGTTTCCGGCAACCACAGCGATTCAGGTTCTCGGCCGAAGCGATGCCGGAAGTCGGCGACACCCCACACCACCTGAGTCAAACGATCTTGCTCGCTTGCGAGCGGTAGAATCGCGTGGCCATAAGCCTGCGCGATGGCGTTTCCGTGACCGCCCCGAGTCTTACGGCTGACGAGGTCGGCCTCGAGAATTCGACTGTAGGTTTGGGGATGATGGCGTTCGAGCCAGGAGAGCAACGTCGGGCCAAAGTTGAAACTTATCTTTTCGTAATTGTTTACCGTGCGCTCGATCGTCTCTGGCGCGGCGATGATCTGAGCCTGAGCGTTGGGCACGTAGCATTCGGCATGAATGCGCTCATTCCAGTCGTGATACGGGTCGGCGCCAAACTCGCGGTCGACATTTCCCGTCCAGGGATTCTCGCGTGGTGGTTGGTAGAAGTGTCCGTGAACTATTAGGGCGGTCATCCTAAACAATTCGTCCTCGTTGGCGGTTACCAGAATTAGCCGCGGATTTCGCGGATAAACGCGGATCTGAAATCGGGAGAAGGCGAGATCAACCAAGACAAGTTCGGAAGGGTCCTTTTCTCAGATTCGTGTTATCCCCGTAATCCGCGGCTAAATCGTTACACGTTCGCTGCGGGTTAGCTTCGTTTTCGACCTGCCATGTCCAGACCTACAGCGGCAACGAGAATCGCGCCTTTTATTATGTTCTGCATGTACGGCTCGACTCTCTCGAGCGACATCCCATTGTCGAGGCTAGCCATGATCAAAGCGCCCAGAACTGCTCCGAACACAGTACCCCGCCCACCCATTAGGCTGGTGCCGCCGATGACACACGCCGCGATCGCATCGAGCTCCAGAAGTTGGCCTGCATCAGGAGAGGCGCTGCCGACGCGGGCCGTATAGATTATCGCTGCAACGCCGGAAAGTGCTCCCATAATGCAGAACACGGCGAGGACGTGCTTGCGTATATTT
>JAIVJP010000365.1 GCA_020199975.1 Acidobacteriota bacterium | reverse complement strand
GTCCAATAGCATGCCGTTTGGCTCGCCAGCCTGTTTGTCTTTGGAGATTTCCCCGCCGAAGGGATTCGGGGTGTTTTTATCGACAGCAGCGATCCTCAGGGCAGCACTGTTGACCACCGAAGCATGCCCATCAGCGCGCGTAAGAACTACGGGATTGTTTGGCGCAACTTTGTCGAGATCTGCCCGAGTCGGAAAGACAGGCGGTTTCCAGAAGGTTTCAATCCAGCCCCGACCGGTTACCCATTCGCCCGGGCGTGCCTGGTCAACGCGCGCTTTCACTCTTGTCAGGAAGTCTTCGAGACTGGTAACGCCCTCGAGATTCAACATCATCTCGCGAAAGCCAACGCCGGGGAGGTGCTGATGAGCGTCCGTCATTCCCGGCACCACGGTCTTACCCTGCAGATCTACCACGCGCGTGCTTTGGCGGACGTACTTCTGAGCTGCGATATTTGATCCGACAAACACGATGCGGTCTGCTTTGACCGCGACGGCTTCTACCTTTGGTTGGCTAGCGTTGACGGTGTAGATGTTGCCATTCTTAAAAACAATATCGGCGGCGGTTTGAACTTCGGTGTCGGCGGCCAACAGACCAAGAGTTGCGAGGGCTATCGTGATAGATGCCTGAGCAAACAGTTTCATAAATCTTCCTTGGGAAAACGATTGATTGTCGCTCTGTCAGAACCGCGAGCGACCGGTTGTATGATTCCCAGTTGAGACCAGGTCGCTACCGTCCCCGTTCTGACAGGCACCGCGCGGTCGGGAAGCAAGCGAAATCTTCCGGAGCGGCAGTCTTATACCATTGAAGCGGGCGTTTCATACAGCATTGGGCGCCAAAGCCGAGTCGCGAAGTATTTTTTCTGCCTGCGTCTAACATATAATTCCTAGGCTTACAGCAACTTCTAATCGTGGCAAGATATCGTAGGGGGGTATCCAGAGATGAACACTGAAACACTCAACCTGAACACTTCAAGAGGCGAAACCACCGCCGTCTTCGCGCGCCCAGCCGGGGACGCCACAGCTGCCGTAATATTGATCCATGAATGGTGGGGCATTACTGATCACATTCGTGACATTGCCGGCCGTTACGCCAAAGAAGGATATATTTGCGTGGCGCCGGATCTGTATCGCGGCGAAGTGGCTAAGGATTCAGAAGAAGCTTCCAGGCTGATGCATGCTCTCGACACCTTTGACGGTATGGAAACGATCAGACAAGCGTTCGTGGAAACGAAACGCTCCTATGGACTCGAGAAGATAGGCATTACCGGCTACTGCATGGGCGGCACGTATGCGCTGCGTGCGGCGTGTGAGATTAGCGAACTCGCTGCGGCCACTCCCTTCTACGGGGATATTCCTGAGGAGAAGGTGCTAGCTGAGCTGAAAGTGCCAACTATCTTCTTCGCGGGCACGCGGGACAGCTGGATCACTCCTGAAAAAGTAAATGTCTTGAAACGAACGGCGCGTGAATACAGCCTACCGCTCGAGGTCGTTAGCTACGATGCCGACCATGCTTTCTTCAATAACACGCGGCCGGAAGTCTACGATGAGAGTGCGGCGGCAGATGCATGGCAGCGCGTCCGGGATCACTTTCGAAAGTACCTGGGCGAGGCAGCTCGACCAACGGGAGCCTGATGGTGGCAGGTTGCTTCTGCGAGTGAGTTGGTCGTTTTATAATGAGAAATGAAAAATGGAAAATGATTAGATCGGCCTGGCTGACGTAATGAATGCTTCCAACTCAGCGCTCGTCGGCAATGCGGTGCGCGCCCCCAAAGCGCGGCACTTTAGCGCCGCGGTCGCATTCGCAAGTTTCAAACTCGTTTCAATATCTTGCCCACCCAACAACCCATAGAGAAGCCCGCCGTGAAACGCATCACCCGCGCCAGTTGTGTCGCGGCAAACGCCCGGCACTTCGTAGGCCGGTGATTCCAGGAATTGGCCATCGCAGTAAACCGTTGCACCCCGCTTGCCGATGGTCATGCCCACCACTGTGCAACCATAGCGCGCTTTCAACTCGACAAGCGAGGCGCGCTCGTCGCTGATGCCAGTTAGCCGGTGTGGAAATTCTTTGGAAGTGACCAGGACATCAATCAAGGGCAGCAGCTCGGGCAGTCCTTCATAGATGTTGTCGATATCGGCGGTCACGATGGTCCCCGTCGCCCGCGCTACCTGGGCCAGCCGGGCGCACGCGGGTGGATCATGCGCGTCGATGTGCAAGACACGTCCCAGCGAGGAGATTTTGATAGGAGCGTCGTCAACACTGTATGCAAGGCGCTCATCGCGGTCCCAGATTATGGTTCGCTCACCAGACCGCGCGTCGATAATTATGAAAGCAAACTGATTGCGAGCGCCGGGGATGACCTCAGCAAGCTCAATGTCAACGCCTTCATTCTTGAGCGAGCTGAGTCCAAATTGTCCATCCGAGTCAGAGCCGAAGCGACCTGCGTAAGCTGTTTGTAAGCCCAACCGTTGCAAAGCAACCATTGCGGTTGCGGTTTGACCGCCCGGAGACTGCTGATGCTCTCTGAAACGCATCTTAGTGTCGAACGCCGGATATTTCGATACGACGATTAAATGGTCGACGGCATTCAGGCCAAAACCGACGGCGTCGAATTGTCTTTGAGGCGGCAGTCTGAAAGGAAATTCCACTATAAGTCTCGCTTTGTCGAAAGGCGGTAGTAGGTCAGTCAGGGTTCAGCACATCATCCCGGAGGGATCTAAGTTAATAGCCGTGGGCGAGCGTTGCGCGACGCCCACGGATAGGCGAAAGAGAATCCCTGACCCTGAAAGGGTCATTTTTCGGGCACTGTTTGACCGTCCAGGGTCAGGAATCTTTTCTCCGATCCTCCGTGGGCGTCGCGCAACGCTCGCCCACGGCTATTGACTTACATCCCTTCGGGATTCGAAAACACATTGAATCTGACCTCCAGCTCAGACTGACCATATTAAAGGGCCCGCAGAAATGCATTCGTAATCCTTCTAAGCTAGAATGAATCGAGCAAATCCCCTTTTATTTCCCAACAATCGTCGAAGCAGTGACCTTAGACGAAAAACTAAAAGAAATCCCACGTTCTGCCGGCGTCTATCTCTACAAAGACCGCGCGGGAAAGACTATCTACATCGGCAAGGCGAAAAACCTGCGCAGCCGCGTCCGATCTTACTTTCAAGCGCGGCCCTTCGACCGTAAGACCGACGCCCTTCTGAAACAGATCGCTGACGTCGAGTTCATTGTCACGGACAACGAAGTCGAAGCCCTGATACTTGAAGCAACGCTAACTAAAAAACACAAGCCCCGCTACAACGTCAATCTGAAAGATGATAAGTCGTACCCGCACCTTAAACTTACGATCAATGAGCCTTTTCCTAAGGTCGTAATCACGAGGCGGATACAAAATGATGGTGCACTTTACTTTGGACCATTTCTGCCGGCCAGCCTCGCTCGCAAGACCATCGATCTGATCAATAGAACTTTCCAACTCCGGACCTGCGATATCGAAATTGACGGTAAGGCGCCTCGGCCCTGTTTGGAATATCACATCAAACGCTGCCTTGGTCCATGCGTCAAAGGTTTGTGCACAGCGCAACAGTACCAGGAAGCAGTCAAAGATGTGCGCTTACTGTTGGAGGGCCGGAACAAGGAGCTCGCCGATACGCTCGCAGACCGCATGACGCAGGCCTCGGCAGATCTGCGTTACGAGATGGCCGCTAAGTACCGCGATCTCCGGAAGACTGTCATCAAGCTTTCTGAACAACAGAAAATGGCCACCTCGCCGGAGCGGGATGTGGACATTTTCGCCTACTATCGCGAGGGCCGCCGGCTGGCGCTGCAGCTATTCACAATGCGTGAAGGCCACATCGTCGGGCGGCGCGAATTCTTCTGGGAGGACCTGCCGGAAGGCGATTTCGACCCTGCTTCATTCCTGGGTGATGTTCTGGCCCAGTACTATTCGACCGATTATGTGCCCAAAGAGATTCACGTGCCGGTAGACTTTGAAGACCGCGAGTTGCTGGAACGGGCCTTAACCGAACGAAAGGGACGCCGTGTCAGGATTATGCACACCCAACGAGGCGAGAAGCGCGACCTGATTGATCTCGGTGAGAAGAATGCGAAGCTGGCGTTTGAGCAGCGGTTTCGGGTGCTTAAGCCGGACATGAAACTCGTGCTCGAGGAGTTGCAGGAGACTCTGGAGTTGCCCCGTTTTCCAACTCGCATTGAGTCGTTTGACGTTTCAAACATTCAGGG
>JAIVJP010000364.1 GCA_020199975.1 Acidobacteriota bacterium | reverse complement strand
GTATTTAAAAAAGTATTTAAAAACATAAAAGCTTGCTAACGACATAAAATAACATAAATCTTTGCGCTCTGAGGGTGCGTGGGAGCCATTTTCCATGTGAGTCAGGATTTTAAAGGCGCTGTTCGTGTCCTGTTCTTTCTGCCGTTGCTCACTTTCTGTTAAAGTTCCGTAATCCAGTGAACATTGCATCCAGGCGGCGTTGCCGTGAGCGAAGGCTAAAACCCATTAACTTATGCAGTTTGGCTGGACCGCATGGCTGACCAACCGCAAGTATGACCGCGGCATCATACCGCGCGGCTGATAGCCTCAGATTCTTTAGGGATTGTTGAATTTTCATGCGAACTACTTCTTATAGAAATTTATTCCTGGCGCCGGCACTTGCGCTTTTTGTAACACTGTCGGCGCTCCCGGCCTTCGGCCAGACGCCCGCCGGCGCGGACGTCGTGATGGTGCTGTCTTTCGAAAATACCTCTACTCGACCGGAATACAATTGGGTTGGCGAGAGTTTTGCAAACTCCGTGGCGGAACTGCTAAACAAGCCAGGCCTCATCGTCGTCTCCAATGACGAACGCGAACTCGCCTATCAGCGTTTGCGCTTGCCTCCTACTGTGATCCCTTCGCGTGCGACCGCTATCAAGCTGGCGCGTGAGGCGAAAGCCACGCTGATCGTGATTGGGACCTACTCCGTAACACCAGCGCAAGAAGCCAAAGCCGGTGACGCTAAAGCGGAGAAGGATAAGTCGCCCGCTGAAGCCTACGTACAGGTGAGTGCACGTGTGATCAAGGTTAACGAAGGACGCACTCTGGGCGAGGTCCTGGACGGCGCCTGGGCCACCCGGCAGTTTGATTTTGGGGGCTTGCTTACAACACTCCAGAATATTCAGGGTCGCATTGCCTATCAGATCCTCTATCATCGCGATAAAGCGTTGCCGTTCTCTCAAAACCAACTGGTGCAGGAAGCCACGAAGATTCCTCAACGGGCGTTCGAGGCCTACGTCAAAGGCGTGCAGTTGAGCGAGCGCGATCCCAAGCGCGCAAATTATCTGAAGAATGCGCTACGGTTTTACGCTGATGCCAATGGTGGTGCGGTATACCCGCAGGCGGCGTTTGAGCTTGGCCGGTTTTATATGATTGAGGGAAAGTGGAAAGAAGCCACCGAATACTTCACCAAACTGCAGAAGAAAGATCCGCACTACACTGAAGCTGCATTCTACGCGGGACTTGGTTACGCGAAACTCGGAGACTTGGGACATGCGCTGGCTTCCCTTGTGCCGCTCTCGGCCGACATGCCGCTGATCGGAATCTATAACAATGCTGGGGCAGTCGCCGTTCAGGCTTCGCGCGAGGAGAAGAAAGAGGCGGAACGCGCACGACTGCTCGAGCAAGGCACATCCTTCCTAGCTCGTGCAGCCGAGTCCGCGCCTGAAGACCAGATGGTGCACTTCAACTACGCCTACTCATTGTTTCTAGCTGGTAAGTACGCCGAAGTCGCTGCGCACCTCCGCCCTGTCATCACGGCGAACCCGAGAGACGGCCAGGCCTACTTCCTTTTCGCAAAGGCCCTCGAGAAGATCGGGAAGACTGAAGCTTCCACGGCCGCGGACGATCAGGCCAGGCGTTACCTGCAAACATATGCGAAGTGGCAGACCGAGTGGCAGAAGTCTCAAACGACTAGCAATGTCTCGCTGCGGATGCGGGATGTTTTGAGTAGGGACGATGTGTCTGACTTGATGCGCAAAAAGGCCGTCGCCACCAATCTTGATGCGGGCTCAGCGACTCAAGACCTGCTCGTTAAAGCACGGGACCTCTATCAGGCTGGACGTGACGATGAGGCGCTGCCCGAGCTGCATCGGGTAGTGATGATTGAACCGACTAACGCTGAGGCCTACCTCCTGAGTGGCCGGATCAACCAACGCCGCGGTGATCAAGAAGCGGCAATCGCAGCGCTCAAGACTGCCATCTTCTGGGATCCCAAACTCATCGACGCTCATATCCTGCTGGGCCGGATCTTTCTGGAGCGCGGTGATCGCGGTGAAGCGACGAAATATGCTTCCAGCGCGATGACGATCGATGCGAACAACCAGGAGGCAATTGCGCTGCAACGACAGGTAACCATGGGCAAGAACTAAGATTGCCCGGTCGTAAAAACTGATGAGGTGATCCTGGGTTACCGTGGGTCGCCTCGTTTTATTCTCAGTATGTGAGATCGCTACACGTCGCAACGGCATGTGGAAGTAACCGCATTACTGCCTATGAGCTGGGTTTTAATCATCTTCATCGTCGGCGCCTGCGTAGGGCTGCTCCTAATCGTGGCCGTCATGTCCAGGCACAAAAAATCTGCAACCAGCGAGATTCAGGTAGTTAGTTCCCGTGCTCAGGTGGATGCAGAGTTGGCACCGCCCCCGACATTCGAACCCAGTCAGAAATGGCTGGGTTCTCCCGCATTTATTGCCTGATATTTTCCGGCCTTGGCTACTTTTTCCCCGGACGGCTGATGCACATTCTGCCAAGCTCAGGATCAGGATCAGGCTCCCACCCACTCAATTCCAGCCACTTACGCCGCGACGAAATTTGTCCGTTCGAAGGTGACGTTTTCTGACGCTGTCGCGCCTGATCTCGCCGTTTTGAGTTGTAAATCCGCAAGCCAAACGAGGCTGCAAGAATTCTTCTCAGAAAGATTTTCGACCAACCTAGCTTTAGGCTGCTAGTCTCGCCTTTGATAAACTCGCGGACATGCAGGAGGCGGTTTCTACAACTACGCGCACAAGTAAGGCCCACGCGAATGAAGATGGCGCGTCCTCCTCCGCAACGCATGCCTGGTTTAAAGCCTCCGCTCTCACTGACGGGGTAGCTGCTGTCGCCTCCTCAGTTCTACTCATACTTTCATTTCCAAGTTCTGATTACTGGCCACTCGCGTGGTTGGGACTCGTTCCTCTTCTTGTCGTAATCGCGATCAGGCCTTTTCCGCTACGGTCATTCTTTCTGGGCTGGCTAACCGGCGCCGTGTTCTTTTACGGCTCCTGTTACTGGCTAACGTACTCAATGATCCATTACGGTGGAATACCTCGGTGGGCAGCCTATCTTCTGCTGGCTCCGGTGCCGATCTTCGTGGGGCTGTTTCCCGGAGTTTTTGCCCTCGTGATCGCGCGCGCGATTCTGGCGTGGGGGACCAGGGCCCTGTTCCTTGCTCCCTTGATCTGGTCCGCGCTTGAATGGGGCAGACTTGCACTAACAGGCCAGCTCTGGAATGCGATCGGTTACTCCCAGGCTTATCAACCAACGTTGATTCAGCCAGCACGTTGGGGAGGTGTATATGCCGTCGGGTTCATGGTTGTTTTCATAAACGCTGCGGTTGCATTCCTGGTTCTAAAGCGCAACGCCAGATCCGTGCTAGTGACGGGGCTGGTTTTTCTGAGCGTCGCACTGGTGATGGTTGCATCCCAAGGGTCACCCCCGGATTCGAACGCCCAATCGCCGGAGGCTGTGGTAGTAGCTTTGCAGCCAAACGTGCCGATGGATATCGTCAAATCAAAAGAGGAGATGCGGGGCCTGATTGACCGGCATATGTCAGTGAGCGAAGCGGCTTTGAAGCAGCTTCCAAATGATGGAAGACCGCGGCTCGTGATCTGGCCTGAGTCGCCGATGAACTTCACTTACGGAAATGATTCGCAGTTGCGAGAACTCCTGGTGCGGTTTGCGACAGCTAACCAGACTGCCGTGCTTTTCAACTCACAGGAAGCCGCCCCGAATGACGGCATTTACAACTCAGCTCTAATGGTTAATCAGCAGGGCAGTCTGATCGCTCAGTATGATAAGATTCGCTTGATGCCATTTGGCGAATATGTGCCGCTACCGCGCTGGATGCCGGGAGCGAGCATGGTGGGAACAATTGTTGGAGATTTTACACCTGGCACGAAATACAAGCTAATGAAGGTGGGCGACGTCCGCGCGGGAGTTTTTATTTGCATTGAATCAGCTTACCCGTCCATTGCGCGAAGCTTCACACGAGACGGGGCAGATGTGTTGATCAATATTTCCAACGACGGTTACCTTGGTCCCACGGCAGTGATGCGGCAACACTTGGCCAACGTGGTTTTTCGCGCAGTTGAGAATGGGCGTCCCATCTTGCGGGTGACGAATTCGGGAATAACCGCGTACATCACTCCGGGGGGCCAAGTGAAAGGCGCAACCGAAGGCTTTCAGACTGCCGTTCGCGTCTGGAGGATCAGCCGGAATGAAAACGAGAGTACTCTTTACTCCAGGCGTGGCGACTTGTTTGTCGCGTTCAGTACCGCCATCAGCGTCCTGGTGTTTGCCGCCACTCTTTGGCGGCGCAAATTAGGGAGTCGAGGTTAAGGATGATCGAAACTTTATCAATTCAGGATTTGAGAACGTCGTATGATGATCTCCGCATGCGCGTCGAGCAACTCGGGAGGTTTCTTTGATGTTGCTACAGGCTGCGAAGAGTTAAAGCGAATTGAGAATCAGGCGTCTTCGCCGGATTTCTGGGGCGATCAGGACGCCGCGCAAAGGCTACTGCAAAAGCGAAGCATTCTTGAGAAGAAGATCCAGCGCCAGGAACACTTTGAGTCGCAGATCGCGGATGCCGGGGTGCTTTTTGAATTTGCCGAGGAGGACGAAGAGTCTTTGAAAGAACTGCGCTCGCTGGTCGAGCGTCTGGAACATGAGTTAAGCCAGGCAGAAACAGAGATGCTGCTTGCCGGCGAAAACGATCATCTCCCGGCCATCTGCACGATTCATCCCGGCGCAGGCGGGACCGAATCGCAGGATTGGGCCGAGATGTTACTTCGCATGTATCTGAAGTGGGCCGAACAGCGGGGCTTTAAAACGGAGATCATTGATTACCAACCAGGCGAAGAAGCTGGTCTGAAAAGCGTAACCTTTCAGGTGGAAGGCGAATATGCCTACGGATTGCTCGCCGCCGAAGCCGGAGTGCACCGGCTGGTTCGCATTTCACCCTTTGACCAAGCGGCCCGGCGACACACTTCATTTGCTTCCCTTTTTGTCTATCCTGAAATCGACGAGAACATCGAGGTAGAAGTCCAGGAAAAGGATCTTCGAGTCGACACTTATCGCGCCACAGGTGCCGGCGGCCAGCACATTAACACCACCGATTCCGCGGTCCGCATAACGCACCTACCCACAGGCATCGTTGTTCAGTGCCAAAACCAGCGTTCCCAACATCAGAATCGTGCGGTGGCGATGCAGGTTTTGAGATCCCGGCTTTACGAACTTGAGCTTAAGAAGCGTCGAGCCGACCATGCTGAGTTAGAATCAAACAAGGCTGAGATTTCATTTGGGTCGCAAATCAGAAGCTACGTGCTCGCCCCCTATCGGTTGGTTAAGGACACGCGGACGAAACTGGAGAAGGGGAATGTTGACGCCGTGCTGGCAGGCGATTTGGACGACTTTATCAAAGCGTACCTGCTGGCAAGGAAGGCGGCGTAATTAATTGACTCCAGAGTTTTAGTTCGGTGTGACTATGTGCGGATTGCAACCTGGATTCTGAATTCCTGCAACACTCTGGAGTTTCCATGGCAACTACCCAGCTGGAAGAGAAGCCCCGGATAATAACCCTCCGTAACAGTAGGCGAAACGAGATCATTGCAGTCTTGCTTCTTGCATTGGGATTGCTACTTTTCCTGTGTCTTATATCGGCGGCATTTTTTCCAAACGACCCTTCGTGGAACTCCGCCGGAGGATCTGAAACGCGCAACTGGGCTGGCGCGATTGGCGCCAACGTTGCTGCGGCGCTGTTCCAGGCAATTGGTATCGCTGCCTTCCTACTACCGCTACTATTGTTTGCCGCAGCGTGGCGGCGTTTTCGCACACAAAGAATTAGTGCACCTTTCTACCCGCTGCTCGGGTTGGTTATTTTAGTTCTCGCTGCGTCCGCACTGCTTTCATTATCACAGCTAAGTCCTCTCTTTGACGCCAGTGTGCAGCCCGGAGGTTTGGTCGGAACAGTTATCGCGCGAACCCTGGCCAGCGGTCTCAACATCGTGGGAGCCACCGTAATCCTGGTTGCGACTGCCGCAACGGGATTGCTGCTGGCTACTAATTTCTCTTTTGTTGGGTTGTACGAAAAACTTGTGGCGGCAATTGCCGATCGCTTCGCCTTCCTGCGCACGGCCGCTGCTCGATTCAGAGCCTGGCGCCAGACTCGACGCGAAGAGACGCGCTTGCGCAAGGAAAAGAAAGAGATGGTTAAGGGCGTCTCGGTCCTCCGCACTAAAGCCGAAACGCCCGCCACCGGGAAGCTGCCGTTCGACGCCGATCGTGCCAGGCGCCTTAGTTACACATACTACGGACTCCCGCCGCTGGAATTCCTGAATGAGGCGCCACCGCCGAGCGAGCAGGCGGACGCGGAATTACTAAGTCTGGCCACTCGTCTGGCCGAGAAGTGCAAAGAGTTTAACGTGACCGGACAGATCAAACACATCTGTCCCGGTCCGGTGGTCACTACGTATGAGTTCAAGCCCGACCCGGGAGTGAAATACTCACGCGTCGTTTCCCTGGTAGACGATCTGTGTTTGGCGCTGAAAGCGGAGTCGATTCGCATAGATCGAATGCCCGGCAAACCTCACGTTGGGATCGAGGTTCCCAATCCTCGTCGCGAAACAATCTATCTGCGTGAGGTGATCGAATCCCGCGCATTTCGCGAGTCGGGCTCGAAACTCACCATAGCGCTTGGCAAGACTATAGACGGTTTAAATTACGTCGCCGACCTGGCAAAGATGCCCCACCTGCTAATTGCCGGAACAACCGGCGCGGGCAAATCCGTGGGCGTCAATGCGCTCATCGTTTCCATTCTTTACCGCGCTCGTCCGGATGAAGTTAAGTTCATTTTGATTGATCCGAAACGCCTTGAGCTGGGACTCTACGAGGACATTCCTCACCTCGCGACTCCGATTATCACAGACCCGAAATTGGCGGCGCGCTCGCTTAAATGGGCCGTCTCGGAGATGGAAAAGCGTTACAAAGATCTGGCGGGCTGGGGCGTACGCAATATCGATGGATACAACACAGAGATTATGCGGCGCAATTTGGTGAAGGAATATGACGATAAGGGCGAGCCGTGGAAGCCTCTGCCGTTCATCGTGATCATCATCGATGAGCTGGCCGATCTGATGATGACCTCCGGTCGCGAAGTGGAAGAATCAATTACCAGACTGGCTCAAATGGCCCGCGCTGTCGGTATTCACCTGGTGCTGGCGACACAGCGGCCCTCGGTCGATGTGATTACTGGCTTGATCAAAGCCAATTTCCCGTCGCGCATTTCTTTCCGCGTCTCGTCTAAAGTCGATTCCCGCACCATCATCGATACCAACGGCGCGGAACACTTGCTCGGCCGCGGCGACATGCTTTTCCTGCCTCCTGGCACGTCGCGCCTCATTCGCGTGCACGGCGCTTACATTGATGAGATGGAAATTGGTCGGATTGTCAGCCACATAAAATCCCAGTGCTTGCCCGCTTACGACGAAACCATTACTCAATCCGAGGAGGAAGCGCTCGGTCTGGAAAACTCTGACGGCGAGCACGACGAGCTCTTCGAAGAGGCGCTGCGGATCTGCGTGGAGATGAAACGGGCGTCAACGTCTGTGCTGCAAAGACGACTACGCATTGGCTACGGGCGTGCTGCGGCAATCCTCGACAACATGGAGCGCGATGGACTAATCGGCCAGGCAGACGGCTCACGACCTCGACCAGTGCTGGGCCGAGCTTATGAAATGGTAGCGCAGTGGGACGAGATGGGCTCGGAAGATTAACCCCGACGTAGTATCGCCGAATTAACTTCTAATATGAAATGGAATTTCTTTGGTCAGCGCGAACGACTCAGCAGAAAACAGATTTACAAACATTTCCTCGTAGGCTGTGGAAAAATCTGTGAACAACTCCCACTGGTGGGAGCCAAAGCTTTGAAGCTCTTACACTTCTAGCATATTGCACAGATGAGCGGCGCGCTCCTAAAGTCTTCACAAAGTGTTGTTTGCATACGTGAAACAAAGTCCGGCAACAAGGTCCATCTTTCGTCGGGCTGTACTCTTCATTGCGCTTGTTATCGTGTTAACGGCCTGTAGTCGTCTTCCCCGTAGTTATACTTCAGACGCCACGCCGGTTGTTGAGACTCCCACCTCTGCGACGAAACCAGCGCCTATAAATATGAACACCGCCTCTGTCGCCGAACTCGAAAGACTTCCCGGAGTCGGCCCGGTGCTTGCCGAACGAATCATCACCTACCGAAAAGAGCATGGCCGCTTTCGCCGTGTTGAGCACCTGATGATGGTGCGCGGTATCAGCGATCGGAGGTTTCGCGAGCTGCGTTCGCTGGTCAGAGTGGACTGATCTGAAGGGTCGGCTATAGCTGAAACAGGCCGATGCCCACCGTTCGGCAGGTTTGAGTTCCATAAAGCCGAAATGTTTATAGTTCCAGATAACTTTTGGACCGGACCCAGCTAGGGGCGTAATGTCGCTTTAGCGGAGCTCAAGCAATGAAACGCATGTCGGTGCTATAAATATCATGCTCCTCCTACGGAGCTAATAGCTCGCACAATGTTAGAGCCCCTCACTTGGAATGGTAATGACGCAACAAAGCGATCTTCATCAAGAGGCTCGCGAAATCTTCGACAACGCACTGCGGAGTGTCGGCG
>JAIVJP010000363.1 GCA_020199975.1 Acidobacteriota bacterium | reverse complement strand
AGTTTATCTGCAAGCCGTCAAGCAGATGATTCGTGACGCCGGTTTTAGCGGGCAGCTTTTCACCGGGGACGGCACGCGTGATTATATGCTCAAAAACGGGACTTTAGCGGACGAGCTCTCGGTCGTTAACTATGGTTCAAACACAAAACCCGAACAAGCATTCGCCAACTTTGCCAAATTCCGACAAGACGTGCCGAGAATGACCGGCGAATATTGGGTTGGCTGGTTTAATCATTGGGGCGAAAAACATCACACGGTCAAACCCGAAGTTGTCGCGGAGGGTTTGGACTGGATGTTAAAAAACGGCATCTCGTTCAACCTTTATATGTTTCACGGCGGGACTTCGTTCGGTTTTATGAATGGAGCGAATTACACGCCAAAAGAGCCTTATCAGCCCGGTACATCGAGTTACGATTACGATGCCCCATTAGACGAAGCGGGACGGCCGACCGAAAAATTCTATGCGATTCGTGACGTTATCAAAGAGTATCTGCCCGCAGGCGAAACTCTGCCGGAACTTCCGAAAAGCGCGGATTTGATCGAAATTCCGCAGTTTGATTTGAATGAAACCACCGATTTGTTCTCGCTTTTGGGCAAACCTATCACGTCCGCCAAACCTCTTTCGATGGAAGAAGCCGGACAAAATTATGGTTTTATTTTGTATCGCAAAAAGCTGGAAAAGGACGCAAACGCCGATTTAAAGTTTGAGAATATTCGAGATTACGCTCACATTTTCAACAACGGCAATTTGGTCGGCCGACTTGACCGGCGTTTGCATGAGAGATCTCTCGCCGTCCGTTTCAAAACGGACACGGTACTCGATGTTCTGGTTGAAAACGGTGGACGTTTGAACTTTCGTTACGATTTTATTTTCGACCGCAAAGGCATCGTCGGAGCGGTTACCATTGGCGGCCAAACTTTGGAGAATTGGCAGATTTACAATTTGCCATTGGATAATCTTTCAGGTTTGAAATTCACAAAGGAAGTGGCAAAACCGAATACGCCGACGTTTTATCGCGGATCGTTTGAGTTAAAAAACGTCGGAGACACTTTTTTGGATACGACGAATTGGGGCAAAGGCCACGTTTGGGTCAACGGGCATCACCTCGGACGTTTTTGGAAAATCGGACCCCAACAGACGCTCTTTGTTCCGTCAAGTTTTTTGAAAAAAGGCAAAAACGAAGTGATTGTTTTAGAAGTTGACACGCCGCGCCAAACTTCTCTGCGGGGTGTCAAACAACAGATTTTTGATAATCAGTAAATATGAAAATCCCAAAAGCTTTCAAACAAGCGACCAGATGGTTGGCTCCGGCAGCAACAATTTACCTGGCGCTGATTATTTGCCCCGACGTGGTGGACGCGCAAAGCACCCAACAACTTTCCGGACAGGATTGGCGGGCAACAGTTGCCGCGGACGGCGTCGTCGTCCGCAGCTTGGAGTATTTCAAGCAAGGCGCATGGCTAGCTTTTCCCTTCAGCGCAGGCGAGCACGGCGGACCGCGCGTTTGGGTGCGTGCAGGTAAAGAAAAGCTCTTCATTCCGTTGCAACCGGTGGCTGAGCCGTTGCGCTTTGAAGGACGCGAAAAAGATTTGCAGGCCTCGCTTCGTTACCTGGCTGACGGGCGTCGTTTAGGCGTCGAAGTCACGCTCAGGAACACGAGTGAAAAATCAATGACAGACTTGCGGGTTGGTTTGCAGCTCGGCGTTGATACTTACATGGACAAGTATCCCGACTGGAACAACAAGCTTTTTCCGACTCTCTTGCGTTGCGAAAAGACGCATTTCTTCAGCTACTTTATGAGTCCGGCAGGCGGCATTCTGACAATTGCTTCGCCCGACCCGATTGCTTCTTTCGAGCGCTACTATATTGGTAAGGGCCATCGCATCCGCACCGTGTCGCTGGATTTAATGCATCCTGGTCCGCTGCCTGCAAGACATCCAGCATCGAAAACGTCTATCAATCCCGGCGAAGAAAGTCGCTGGACTATTTACTTTGAAGCCGTATCGTCGCTGTCTGATGTAAAACCATCTCTGGCGAGCGCAACCCGCGCTCCGATTATTGACGCGGAGCGTTACACGGCGCATCAGCCGCAGCAGCAGCTCTCCGCTCGCTTGTACAGCCAGTTGAAACCGGAATTGACGCTTACGGAACCCGGCGGCAAAGTTTTTCCTTTAACGGCGCGCAAGATTCAATCCGGAATTTATGAAACTGCCGTTAAGCTCAATCAAGGTTTTGGTCTCTACACGCTGCGAGCTACAGCCGGCGGGCGCACAAGCGAAACGCCTTTTACCTTGGCCCGTCCCTTTTCGTGGTATCTGCTAAGGGCGCGCGAAGCTGCTTCGAAATATCAGCAAAAAGCTTCCTCCCACATCGAAAGCGCCTACGGATTCTTTTCCGCTTTTCTGGCGCGCAAACATTTCCCGAGCGCCAAGCTGGATGAAACGCTCGACGCGCATTTTCAGAAAGTCCTGGCTCTGCTTTACGACGATAAGATGCAAACCGGCACTTATCCCGAGCGCATACAAAACTCTGCGGGTTATTGCAGTCTGCTGGTGGATCGCTACGAAGCGTCGGGTGATCGCGGGAGCCTGGAAAAAGCCGCTCTCTTGGCAGACTTTCTCATCTCGCGTCAAAAGGCAGACGGCGGCTTTTACCGGGGCAAGACGCATTACACCTCCGTCATCTACATCGGCAAATCCATCATGGAACTGATGCTCGCGGAAAAGAGATTAGCCGACGCCGGTGAGGCAGTTTGGGGCGAGCGTTATACTCGTCATTACGCAGCCGTCAGGCGCGCGATGGATGATCTGGTGCGGCGAAGGGGCAACGTCGAGACCGAGGGCCAAATGACTTTTGAGGACGGCATGATGAGTTGCAGTGCGCTGCAGCTTGGCATGTTCGCCCTCTTGCAGCGGGATGCGGCTGAGCGCAAGAAATACACTGAAGCCGCCGCCGCTTATCTTGAGCAGCACAATTCCCTGACGCAACTTCTTATCCCCGACAGCCGCATGAACAATGCTACGTTACGTTTTTGGGAGTCGCAGTATGACGTGATGGTTTATCCGAACATGATGGATTCGCCGCACGGCTGGTCGGCGTGGCGCATATACGCAACTTACTATCTTTATCTGCTGACGGGCGAGGCTCAGTACCTGCGAATGACCATGAACGCGCTCGGGTCATCCCTGCAGGTCGTTGACACGCAGTCGGGGCGGCTGCGCTGGGCATTCGTTGCCGATCCTTATATCGAAGCGAAAGTTTTTGTGCCCGATCCGGCGCGTCCCGGTTATGGGAATCTCGAGCCGCGCATCCTCGGCGAACATTACGTTGATATGGTCAGCGATTGGTGGCGTGCGCCCGAGGGCAAAGTCGTCGGTGGCTATGTGGGGCATGTTGACGATTGGGGACGTGGCGGCGCCTGTGACAACGACGTGCATGAAATCTTTAAGGCAATGGAAGAAGTCGCCCTGAATGCGGCGTTTGTGGTAGTCGGAGGTGACGGAAAGCTCGAAGCGTGGAACTGCACCGTCAAACGCAAGGGTAACCTCTTAGAAATTTATCCGGCGGAAGCAGTCGTTAATCGCGTTCATTTGAACGCAGGGAGTGAGACCAATGTACGTGTTCATTTCCTGCGCCGAACAGTTATCAGAACAGTTAAGGAATTAGAGTGGGTTGCCGAGTGAAGACGAAATGATCATCTGCGTCAGCGCAAATCCGGCGATTGACCGTCGGTTGCGAATCAAAGATCTGAAAATCGGCGCGGTCAACCGCGCCGTATCGGTCGAGGCGTTTGCGGGCGGAAAAGCCGCGCACGTCGCAATGGCGGCACTGGCGTTGGGCGAAGACGTTAGTTGGATTGGATTTTTGGGAGGCGCAATCGGCGATGAGATCGAACGGCAGTTGAGCGGTTTGGGCATTGAAGTCATCGCCGTTCGAACAATCTCGGCAAGATTTAATCAAGCCCAATTGCGAGGAAGCCGAAAAAGCGGCGGACTTGAAAATTAATAATGAACTGACGGCAATTTCCGCCGCCCGCCGTTTGCGCGAATGTGGAGCGCGAAACGTAGCTTTGTCGCTTGGCGCAAGCGGTATTGTCTGGCTGAATGGGGAAAATAATTCGGCTATTCTGGCAGTGCCGCCGCGGGTCGAAGTCGTTTCGACCGTCGGTTGCGGAGACGCGACGGTCGCCGGTTTTGCGGTTGCCGCGCAGCGCCGTTGGAGCGAAGAAGAAGGTCTGCGCCTTGCGGCTGCCTGCGGCGCGGCGAATTGCCTGGCAGAGCGGCCCGGACAAATCAACATCCAAGACGTTGAATACCTGTTGCCGTCGGTTTCACTGAAGACTTTCGAGATTGATGACCAAACAGAATTTGCGAGGAAATAATTATGCTACCAGAAGAACGAAGAGGCGCAATTGTCAGCCTGCTGCACGAAAACGGCAAAGTTCAGGTGAAGGATCTGAGCCGCCGTTTTGGGACTTCAGAAGTAACCATCCGCACGGATTTGAAGGAACTGCACCACCGCGGTTTGGCTTTCAAGTCGCACGGCGGCGCGGTTCTGCCGACAACGATGAACGGCGAACCGACTCTGCAAGAAAAATTTACCAAGCAATTCGACGAGAAATCGCGCATCGGCGCGGCTGCCGCCGATTTAATCAAAGTCGGCGAAACAATCATTCTCGATTCGGGAACGACGACGCACGCAATCGCCAGACGCATTAAAGACCGACAGGATTTAACGGTGATTACCAACGGCGTAAATATTGCGACGGAACTCGCCGGATTTCGCGGAATCCAAATTATTCTGCTCGGCGGCGTTCTGCGTCACGGGGCGTTGTCGGTCATCGGGCATTTTGCCGAAGAAATGCTCACGCAATTGACCGCCGACAAACTTTTTATGGCGGCTGATGGCTGCACGCTGGAGTTCGGCATCAGCACGCCGAAGTTTGAAGAATCGAGAATCAATCAGGCGATGGTCGGCATCGCGGCGGAAAAATATCTCGTAGCCGATTCGAGCAAATTCGGCAAGAACAGCCTCTCGCGGATTGTTTCGCTGTGGGAAATGAACGGCGTTATCTGCGACGAAGGCTTGACCGTCGAATACCAGGATGAAATCAAATCACGCGGATTGCAGCTTATATTGGTCTAAAGAACTATCATCCATAATAATTCGGCAATTCAAAGGAGTAAGAAATGAGCGAAGAAAAATTATCTCGGCGCGAGATGTTGCGAAATGCGGCTCTGGGGAGCATCGGATTAGGACTTTTCGGCACTAGCGCAGTCGGTGCGGAAAAGAGCGAAAGACTATTGGAAAGTCTAATCGTTGGGACACCCGCGAAAGGCAAATCAATGATTGGTGTGCCGTTTGAAAAACACGAAACGGTGCGCTTTGCGGTTATCGGGACAGGTTTGCGCGGACGTAGTCTTTTAAATCAATTTTTGAATGTGCCGGGCGTGAAAGTAACCGCGCTGTGCGACATCGTGCAGGAAAAGGCCGATAAAGCAAAAGCGATGGTGGAAAAAGCCGGACAGCCCACGCCTGCCGTTTATGTCAAAGGCGACCGCGGCTTTGAGGAATTAGTCAGGCGCGACGACATTGATTACGTTTATATCGCCACGCCTTGGGAATGGCACGTGCCGCAACAGCTTGGCGCGATGAACGCCGGAAAGCACGTCGGTTCAGAAGTTCCGGCGGCTTACACGGTGGAAGATTTGTGGAAACTTGTTGATACATCGGAACGCACGCGCAAGCATTGTATGATGCTCGAAAATTGCTGTTACGACTATGACGAACTGCTGGTTTTGAACATCGTCCGCGCCGGACTTTTGGGCGAATTGGTTCACGGCGAAGGCGCATATAACCACGATTTGCGCCAAGTCTTGTTTGAAACCAAAGACGAAGGACTCTGGCGGCGGGCGCATCACACTTTGCGCGACAGCAATCTCTATCCGACGCACGGACTCGGACCCGTGGCGAATTATATGAACATCAATCGCGGCGATAAATTCGAGTATATGGTGGCGATGAGTTCGGGTAGCTTGGGCTTGCAGGAATATCGCAAAGAAAATCTCGCGGCGGACGATCCGCGCCAAAAAGAAGTTTATAAATGTGGTGATTACAACACAAATCTTATCAAAACCAACAAAGGACGCTCGATTCTGGTTCAGCATAATATTACTTCGCCGCGTCCTTACGACCGCATCAACCTGATTCAAGGCACTCAGGGCGTTTTCCGCGATTATCCTTCGCGCATTTATATCGAAAAGGACAAAGCCGGTCATCAGTGGCAGCCGATTGACGCTTATAAGGAAAAATACGAACACAATTTGTGGCGCACGGTCGGCGAGCAGGCGCGTAAACTCGGCGGACACGGCGGGATGGATTACCTGATGTCCTACCGATTAGTCCAATGTATGCGCGAAGGCTTAGTTCCTGATATGGACGTTTATGATGCTGCGGCGTGGAGCGTGCCCGGACCTTTGAGCGAAATTTCCGTCGCCAAAGGTTCGATGCCGGTTAAGTTTCCCGACTTCACGCGCGGACTTTGGCGGCAAACACGTACTTCGATTCCATAACCGGCTGCTACTGTCTTTTGACCAAGGCGAAATAAGATAAAGGGAGAGACTCTTCTTTGAATTACAGGTTACTTCCCATGGGCGCGCTTGCTTTGATCTTGGCAGCTCTATCGGTGGAATCGCGGCAAGCAAAGGAAGGAACGGCTTCCACAAAGGGGGCCTCAACTATTCCCGTCATTTACACTACAGACCTTTTTCACCCTCATGATGACCCGGAGTTCTAGGTCTAACAGAGAAGCTTAAGAGCCCGACAGACAAAGCGCTTGATCAGAACCCGGAGTTTCAAAAGGGAGTTGAATTCATACTGGACACGCTGACGAACTCCCCATCTCCCGTAATGATCACGACTATAGGCAGCGTTCGTGACGTCGTCGCGGCCTACAATCGAAATCCTGCTCTCTTTAAGGACAAGGTTGCCAAGCTCTTGGTCTTTATCGGAGAGGCGTCCAATCCCAGCTTCCAGGAGTACAACGTCAAGCTCGATCTCCAGGCTTACGTGGGGCTCATGCGTTCGGGTCTGCCAATTTACTGGGTGCCGTGTTTCGATGGGGGAATCTGGAAGAACGCCGGACACGCATCTTTCTGGAATGCAAAGCATGAAGACCTTTTTAGAAAAGCCTCGCCAGAGCTTATTCAGTTCTTCATCTATGCATTGCAAAAGGAAAACTCTGATCCGCTCGCGTTCCTGTCATCTGCAGTGGATCCTCAACGTCACGCACAACTCTTCGCTGGCACGAGAAATTTATGGTGCATGGCCATCTTTGGTGTTCTCTCCGGGCGAGAAGTGACGTTTGACGGGACGAAGTATCGCTCAGTCCCCTCCACAAACCGCAAGGCGCAAGAAGCGGCGCTAAACAACGACCTTTTCGGCTTTTCCGAAGTCGACATTTCGATTTCGGATGATGGGATTGTTTGCTATGGAAAAAGCCGAGACTCAAAGAAGGTGATGCGGTTCGAGGTTCGGAATAAAGCCAAATATGCAGAAGGCATGACCGCTCTCGCCGCCGAGCTGCTGTCGGAGTTGGGCAGGAGAAGGTGAAGTTCGGGAAATAGTCCGCTTTGATTGAAAGAAACATGAAACAAACCGTTGAACCTTTATCATTTGCAGAGATGCTGGCGCTGCCATCGATTGAAAAAGAAGCGCGCGGATTGCTTCATACACCGCAGGAAATTCATCAGCAACCTTCGACCTGGCTGGAGACTTTCCAGATTTTGAAGAGCCGGCAACGCGATTTACAGGAATTTCTGCGAGAGAGTGGTTTGGGTGGGGTTAGTAATGAGCGGGTCAGCGTCTGTTTGATCGGCGCCGGAACGTCCGATCATATTGGAGGTTCACTGACTGCGCTGCTGAAAAAAGAATGGAAATGCCATGTTGAGGCAGTTCCCAGCACGGATTTGCTGACCGAAATGGACGCGTTCATAACTTCCGCGCCAGCGAGCACCCGGCACCTCTGGATTTCTTTTTCTCGTTCCGGCGACAGTTTTGAAGGTGTCACGGTCATTCAGAACGCCTTGGAAAAATATCCTCAGATCCGGCACTTAATCGTTACCTGTAATAAGAACAGTCGAATGGCAAACGAAATCGCCCGTGATAAATCCAACGTTTTCTGCCTGGCTTTAGACGAGAAAGTCAATGACTTGGGGCTGGCGATGACCGGTTCTTTCACGAATATGGTGGTCGCCGGTCATTGTCTGGCGCACATTTTCGATTTGGACGAATACCAGCCGATTTTGGAAACATTGTCTCAAGTCGGCGCGGAAAGGTTGCCAGAGGTCGCCGGACTAGCCGAAAAAACGGCTTCGATTGATTACTCGAGAATTTGCTTTCTCGGCAGCGGCGCTCTGAAAAGCGTGGCGAAGGAAAGCGCTTTGAAAGTGATGGAATTGACCGCCGGGCATTACAGCGTTATGAGCGAATCGTTTCTCGGATTGCGCCACGGTCCCCTCTCGTGGCTCAACCACGATTCTTTGGTGATCGGCTTTCTTTCAAACGATGCCGATAAACTGAGAATCGAACTTGGTCTGCTCGAAGAACTAAACAAAAAAGGCGCGGCAAAAAACATTCTCGCCGTCTTGCCGCGGGAAGATCTGAATGTGTCGGAATATGTAGATCGCAAACTAATCCTCGATATTCCCGAATGGTTGGACGACAATTACCGCCCGCCGGTTGATGTTTTATTCGCGCAGTGTCTGGGGCTTTTCGCGTCGCTACGCCGTCAGTTAAAACCCGACGCACCCAGTGCCGACGGAAAAATCCAGAGAGTGGTTACGCAAATCGGTCTTGCCGGATAAAGTCCTTCGGATCAACTAATCATCCGCCAGTCAAAAGTCGTGCAAAGACCGATGTCATTTGGAACTCCAGTCTCAGCGCTCGTCGTTGCTCTGCCAGGCTGAATTCAGCATTGCAGAAATTGCTAGCCATCTTCTTTGGCTCGCCGCGCATTTGCTGGGATTGTTTACTAGCTGCCAATACAAACGGTCGCAGGCAGGTGTTTCCCACCGATCCACAGGGCGGGCAAGCCCGCCACTTGACAACTTCGGAAGGGAACCACGTCTTTCCTGCCTGGTCTCATGATGGCAAGCGCATTGCGTTCGCGTCGAGCCGCATCGGGCCGATTCTAGATCTGGGTCATGGATGCCGACGGCGGCAACCAAAAGCAATTGACC
>JAIVJP010000283.1 GCA_020199975.1 Acidobacteriota bacterium | reverse complement strand
GCCCTATCTCAAGGGCGTTTTGATGGGAAGCTGGATTTTGTTGTTGGGCTGTCTAGTTGTTTTAGTGCGACTTTTCAGAAAGCTCCCAGACGGGTTGACTGGGTTCTGGCAGGGCAACAAGCCTGTCTTACTCGTGCTGCTTTATACTGCGTTGATTATTCTGGCATCGCCGCTCGTTGGTCCTTGGACTTATAACCTTCTGATTTTGTCCCATTTTGTCGGCTGGTATTTCTACGCTAGCCGACGGCTGGCGACCATGCCCAAACAGTCCACCCGCGGGGATGGCTTATGGAAATGGTTTCGCGGATCCGTCGCTGGATTTCAGCGGCTGCATCTGGGCGTCGCCGCAATTTTCTTCGTCGTTATTTTACTCAATCACTTCTTTCTGATGGACACAGGGATCATCAATACGTTATTCAGCGCCAATGCTTTTTACTATTGGACTGTTATCCATGTCACCATCAGCTTTGCTCCCAGAAGTTAAGATTGATCGCCTCCAAGGGTCGCGGCGAAAGTCGGCGATGCTTGAGTCCGGCCGCAGTATGCAATACGTACCTGGACCAGCGGGGGTTTTCACAGTCTGTCATTCCACCCGACACCTCGATATTAATCCTATTCATCGTTCTCTGGTTTCTTCATCTTGAATGCTTTATGCTCGGCGCGCGTTAATTCGGGAGTTAGCCGCCTACGGAATTTAGATGTCGAATCGATGCCATGAAGATCCTCTACGCTTTATTTGCCGCCGCGATTCTGGCCCTGGGCGTACTCCACATGGCCACGACCTTCCGGCTCTCTTCGAGCCCCGTCGCTAAGGTCTGGTTCTTTGGTGCGGGAATGGCTCTCGCCCTTGCCGGGGTCTTGAACTTCCTGAATCGACGGTATGGTCTTGCCGCTTTCGGCCTGCGCGCTGCATGCATCGGTACGAACCTCCTCATGGTCTGTTTCGCCAGCATCGCTGGACGCGTCACAGGCGCAAGTGTCACGGAGCAAGTCGTAATGCTGACCGTGCTGACTTCTGCTCTCGTCCTTTCAGCTCTGCTTCTGCTCTCGTCCTTTCAGCTCTGCGCTCTGCTAGCATCGGCCCTCAGGCGCTCCGAGCATGAGCAAGAGTTAATTCACACTGGGGACTCGGCGGCTAACGAAGCGCTTGCAGCCGACGCCTCGATAGGTATCCCGTGTTGCTATCCGACGGGATTCCAGGTGAGCGGGATGAGATTTCCGACTGAGGGCTGCTGGGAGGTCAGGGCGGGAGCCGGCGCGAGTCAACTGCGCTTTGTCACCAGGGTTGCCCCTGCTAGATGGCATCCTACGAGTGGTAGCTGATGCTGAGTTTGAGTTAGTGAAGCAGATTGATGCTCCGCATAGGGGCACGAACCTCAAAGCCAGTTCTTCCGAAAACTCTGCGTGTAATAGTCAGCCAGGTCGGTGTTCGAGATCAAATGCGTCATCCAGCCCACATTACTTCTTAAAAATGATCTCTACGCGGCGATTCTTCTGGCGTCCTTCCGGATCATCGGACCCGTCCGGCTTTTTGTTAGGAGCAACGGGTTTCTTCGCGCCAAAACCCTGGATGGCAAACTCGGCGTTGCGCAAGCCTTCCTTCTCGGTTAACCAGGTCTTCACAGCCTGAGCGCGGCGCTCCGACAACTTCTGGTTGTAAGGGTCAGAACCCTTTGAGTCCGTGTGACCCTCAATGCGCACTGCGCCCTTGGCCCTATCTCGAATGATTCCGGCGGCTTGTTTCAGCGCCGCTTGCGCTTTCGGCAAGATGTCAGCCTTATCAAAGTCGAACAGGACATCCGCTGCGAGTTCAATGCGGACCTCTTGACCCGTTTCCTTTACTTGCAGGTCCTGCACCTTGCCACCCAAATCCTCGACACGGAATACCAAGTCCAGGACCTTACCCGCGACCTCTTTTGTTTGTGCTTGCGCCATTGCTATAGGATCGGGAGCAGCCCAAGCTATGGCCGATAAGAGAAGCGCCATTGTTCCCACTGTGCTTCGACGCATAGACTCTCTCCTTAGACT
>JAIVJP010000069.1 GCA_020199975.1 Acidobacteriota bacterium | reverse complement strand
GTATGTAGCCGATTCCGCTTATAACTACCCGGCAGTGGCGGCTTGTTTCGGTTTCCAACGCAGCACTGGATTGCGGGCCGCGGCAGCCTCATCGAGTCTTCCGATTCTGGTAAAATGTGGGGCATTCAAGACAAGTTCTGGATCGTCAACGGCCTCACGAGCGATTGCCCGCATCGCCGCCACAAACTGATCCAACTCTTGATGGCCTACTGACTCAGTAGGCTCGATCAACATTGCCCCCTGAACAATTAGCGGAAAGTAAATCGTCATAGGATGAAAACCGTAATCGATCAGTCGCTTGGCGATGTCCAGCGTGTGCACTCCTTTGCGCGACTGACGTTTGTCGGTAAAGACGACTTCGTGCATCGGCGGCGCATTGAAGGGCTTCTCGTAATCACTCGCGAGCTCATGCGCGATGTAGCGGGAGTTTAAAACGGCAGCCTCAGTTGCTTCTCGCAGTCCGTCGTGGCCGTGGGTCTGAATGTAGGCCAGTGCTCGCAGCATCATTCCGTAATTGCCGAAGAATGCTTTGACTCGACCGATTGATTGGGGGTAATTGAAGTCGAGTTTGAACGTCGCGCCATCCCCAGTAAAAACGCCGTTTTCGCTTTTCACGATGCGAGGGACCGGCAAGAAGGGCTCCAAGTCCGCCGTGCAACAACAAGGACCACAGCCTGGACCGCCACCACCGTGCGGAGTCGAAAAGGTCTTATGCAGGTTAAGGTGGATCACGTCGACCCCCATGTCGCCAGGTCGAGCAATTCCGACCAGCGCATTCATATTTGCGCCATCCATGTAGACAAGTCCCCCGGCGTCATGGACGATCTTGCAAATCTCCTGGATGTTCCTTTCAAAGAGCCCGAGCGTGTTGGGGTTCGTGAGCATGAGCCCGGCGACATCTCCATGGGAGCAGAGCTCGCGCAAGTGTTCAAGGTCGGTTAGACCCTCCGCGGTCGATCGAATTGTCTTCACGGAAAAGCCGGAAAGGTGTGCCGAGGCCGGATTCGTTCCATGAGCCGAATCGGGAATCAGCACGGTGCGTCGGTTGGCAGCCGCACCTTCGCCGTCACGGGCATCGATGTAAGCCCGGATAATCATAACGCCTGTCATTTCGCCGTGGGCGCCGGCTGCAGGTTGCAGAGAGACGCCGGGAAGTCCGGTAATTTCAGCCAGATGATGCTGGAGTTCGTAGATGATCTGAAGCGCTCCCTGCGCATCCTTCTCGTCGGCGAGAGGATGCAGGTTCGCGAAACCGGGAATGCGCGCCACTTTTTCATTAAGGCGCGAATTGTATTTCATGGTACACGAGCCGAGCGGGTACATGCCCAGATCAATCGAATAGTTCCAGGTGGACATGCGAATGAAATGACGAATCACGTCAACTTCGCTTACCTCCGGCAAACCTTCCAGGTCATCATCACGTTGAAACTTCTTCGGTACGATTTCATCGATTGCCGTTTCATCCACGTCAAGAGGAGGCAGTCGATAACCAATGCGACCCGTCTGCGAACGTTCGAAGATCAGGGCTTCGTTATGACTGATGTTCGATGTTACTTTAGTGATGTCGGTTGAACTCATTTTGGAAGCCACCTAAGTTCCCCAATACTCTCGACCTTGAGCATTAGCCAGGACAGCGGGGGTAAACCGCCCTTCCCAACCTGCGAGATCCCGGCCATAAGTCATGCTGTTCGACTAGCTCTAATTTGCAGGTTGGGAAGGGCGGTTTACCCCCGCTGCTTCGGCACCACTCAGCTAAACTGCAAAATACTGCACTCAGTTGGTTATGAATCTGCAAGGCTCGCTAATCCATCCAGCAGTGCATCGATCTCCGCCCGAGAATTGATTTCCGTGACGCACACGAGAAAATCATTAGGCCGGTCGGGGAAATAACGCGATAGGGGCAGGCCGCCGTTAATGCCGCGCTCCGCTGCCAGGCACGAGAGCAACGCGGCAGCATCGTCCGGACCGCGCACTACAAACTCATTAAACCGCGGGGCAGAGAAGGGAAGCGAGAAGCCTTCGATCTCAGCAATACGCCGCGAGGTGTGCGAAGCTTTTTGCGCACACTGAACTGCGACGTCTCGTAGCCCGCGACGACCCATGGTCTCCATATAGACCGTGGCTGCAAGGGCGATTAGACCTTCGTTTGTGCAAATGTTGGAGGTGGCCTTTTCGCGGCGGATGTGCTGCTCGCGCGTAGCCAGGGTCAAAACGAAACCGCGCTGGCCCTGCTTGTCGTAGGCCTCTCCCACCAGCCGGCCAGGAATTTGGCGCGCATACTTGTCGCGCGTCGCGAACAGACCAACGTAAGGGCCACCGAATGAGAGGGGCACCCCAAATGACTGTCCTTCGGCGATTACTATGTCTGCTCCGGCCGCGCCCGGCGAATTGAGCAGACCGAGCGACATGGCTTCGGTGACAGCAACAATCAGCAATGCGCCGGCCGCGTGGGCCTGTTCCGCCAGAGCGGCGACATCTTCGATGCAACCGAAGAAGTTTGGCGACTGCACAACTATGGCTGCAGTCTTGTCGTCGAGATGTGTAATGCTTGCCGCCACCTGGCCTGACGAGGACTCAAAGGCCACGTGCTGGAGTTCGATACCGGCATGTTGCACGTAAGTATTTACGACTTCGAGATATTCAGGATGTATCGCTCCGCAAGCGATGACTTTTGACCGCTTCGTTACTCGCGCAGCCATCAATACCGCTTCGGCCAGTGCGGTCGACCCGTCATACATCGAAGCGTTCGCCACATCCATACCAGTCAACTGGCACACGAGTGTTTGGAATTCAAAGATTACCTGAAGCGTGCCCTGCGATATCTCGGGTTGATAGGGGGTGTAGGCCGTGAAAAACTCTGAGCGGGAAATGATGTGGTCGACGATCGTGGGAGTGTAGTGAGAGTAAGCGCCAGCGCCCAGAAAGCTTGCTCGCTGCGCTGCGGCATTGTTAGCAGCTATCCGCTCAAATCCCGCCAGGAGCTCAATCTCTGAAAGGGCTGCTGGAGTATCGAGAGCGCGGGTTAAGCGCAATTCCTCTGGGATAGAAGCAAATAGGTCGTCTGTCGAACGCAAACCGATCTGGTGAAGCATCGCCGCTCGCTCTTCGGGCGAATTAGGAATATAGCGCAAGTTTACTCTGTCTCAGCTTTCGTGAAATCTTCGTATTCCGCAGCCGTCAAAAGGCTATCAACCTCGCCGGGGTTCGACATGCGAACCTTAATCATCCAGCCTGCGCCATAGGGATCTCCATTAACTTTTTCCGGCTCATCGTTAAGGGCCTCATCGACTTCGGCCACCGTGCCTGAAACAGGCGAGAACACTTCGGAAACGGCTTTTACAGATTCAACCGATCCGAAAGACTCGTTAGCGGCAAATTCTTCGCCCATCTTCGGCAATTCCACATAGACGACATCCCCCAGTGAGTTTTGAGCATAGTCGGTGATGCCAACCACGGCGAAGTCGCCTTCTACCCGTACCCATTCGTGGTCCTTGGTGTAATGTAAATCCTCTGGAACGTTAGCCATGGTTCCTCCACGGAATTCAGATTGCCGATTCCGATTTTAGAATTCGGTATATCGCCCCGGCGGTTTCTTAATCAAAAATCGAAAACCAACGCAAACGACAACTCACCGCGCACGTTTATAGAACGGTGTCTTCACAATCTGCGCCGCCACCAGTCGCCCGCGCACGTCGATGTGAATCTGCCGACGCTCGCCGGAAAACCCTACCGGAACGTAAGCCAAGCCAATGTTCTTTTTCAGGAAGGGCGCCGGACTTCCCGAAGTAACACGACCCACTTTCGCGCCGTCAATAACCACCTCCTGTCCGTCGCGCGCGATGCCGCGTTCCGTGATCTCGAAACCTACCAGCCGGCGCTTGACGCCATGTTCCTTCTGCTTTGCCAACGCTTCGCGACCGACGAAATTGCCTTTGTTCAATTTGCAAATCCAGCCGAGATTAGCTTCAAGCAGCGTGGTGGTCTCGTCGATCTCGTGGCCGTAGAGAGCCATGGCAGCCTCAAGCCGCAGAGTATTACGAGCGGCCAGACCACAGGGAAGCACGCCTTCAGGTGAGCCGGTGTTGCCCGCGTCGAGAATTTTTTCCCAGAGTTGCTCCGCTTTGGCGGCAGCGGCATAGACCTCGAAACCATCTTCTCCAGTGTAGCCCGTGCGGGAAACGATCGCCGGTACGCCATCAACCTGTCCCTGGTCCAAATGGTAGTAATTGATCTCCTTGAGTGGCAGAT
>JAIVJP010000285.1 GCA_020199975.1 Acidobacteriota bacterium | reverse complement strand
AAGTGCAGTTTGACGGAGAGCTGGTCCAGGTCAGCGCCGGCTATTCCTTACCGCGTCTATGCGTCGACGTTGCCCGGCAAGGCCTTTCAGGCATTGAGGGTCTGGGGGGAATTCCCGGAACCGTTGGCGGCGCTCTTTGGATGAATGCCGGAGCTTACGAACACGAGATCGGAAAAGTAACTGAGACTGTGAGAGTGGCTCGGGAGGGTCGGGTAGTTGAAATCCCGGGAAGCGCGGTCCAATGGAACTATCGTCACACCTCATTTGCAGAGGGAGAATTGCTGTTGGGTGCAACGTTGCGGCTGCAGCCCGACGATCCGGAGAAAATCCTGACACGCATGGAAGAAGCCAAGAGCCGGAGGATGGCAACCCAGCCGCATGGCGGCCGATCGGCTGGTTGCTTCTTTAAGAATCCGCCTGAGGGCACTGTGGGCACCGGCAAGATCATCGATGAGATGGGAATGAAGGGCGCCCGACGCGGAACGGCAGGGGTCTCTCCGGTTCATGCAAATTTTATTGTCACCGAGGGCGAGAACGCGCGGGCCGAAGATGCGTTGGCGCTTGCGGAGGAAATCCGAGAACGCGTTAAGCGCGAACAGGGAATCGAGCTGGAATATGAAGTGGAACTGTGGCGGGCAAATGAACCGCAGAAACCGGCCCCCGAGGCTGAGAGTAAGGAGCAGTAATTGTGAGAGAACAAGTGATCCCCCAGAAGGTTGGCAATCGCAGCGGAATGGCGGCGAAGCGGCGCGCGGGCGGACTTGCGCAGCGACCGCTGCGACGTGGCCGCGACGGATTGGGTCAATCCCTGGGCCACCGCATGCGCGCAATGCTTAGTCACGTTTCGTTCATTCTAAAGGTGACCCTCGCGATAGTCATTGGCGGACTCATATTTGCCGGGTATCGCGTTGCCTCTGCAGCCAGTTTCTTTCAGATTCGCAAAGTAGTGATACAGGGTGATTCCCGAGCGTCGGCTACAGATGTTCAGACGCTGGTGATGAGAGAGGTTGCCAAAACGGGAGTTTGGCGGGCCGACCTCGAGGAATTAAGCACCCGCCTCGAACGCCTTCCGTGGATTCGCGTGGCGATGGTTTCTCGTGTGTTGCCCGACGGCATTCGTGTTCGCCTTGAAGAGCGCCAACCACGCGCGGTAGTGCGCACAGCCGCGGGCCGGTTTCTCTGGGTTGATGATGATGCAGCGCTGCTAGGGGAGATGCTGCCAGCCGATCAGATGCCGGCATTTTTCCTGCGGGGTTGGGACGAAGAGCCAGGAGACACGGTACGCAAAGAGAACATGGAGCGTGTGAAGAGATTTCTGGAGCTGCAACGTGAATGGAGCGCGGCTGGCCTGTCTGAGCGTGTGAGTGAAGTGAACGTCATCGACATTCGCGATGTGAGAGCACAGCTCGGTGGCGACGACTCACGGATTGAGGTGCGCCTTGGTAACCAGGATTTTGGTAAACGGTTGAAGGATGCCCTCAGTGTCTTGGACGCACACCGCCAAACACCTCGAGGCCACTTCATAAGTTACGTAGATCTAACTCAAGGCAGGCGAGCGATAGTTGGGTTCATGTCTGGCGCCCACGCCATCAGCGATAGCGCTGACTCTGCAAGCAGCCCTTCGAATAGCGAGACCGGAACCGGCGGTGCGTCCGCCAGTCCCGAACGTAACAACCAGAGGGCTAAGGCTGATCCGGCCAGTCAGATCAACCGGCAAAAGAAACGCGAAGCTAAGCCCAGTCGCAATGAAACGAAGGGCGGAGAGCGACCAAGGCGAGCCCGACCTACCCAATGATTGCTGAACGGGTTTCATTCAAGGAGCCTAAGGTAGATGGCTAAGCGCACCCAACACACGATCGGCCTGGACATCGGAACGAGCAGGGTCACGTGTATCGCCGGTGAACCTGGTGAGGGCGGGCTGCTGGATATCGTGGGCATCGGAGAGGCCGAGGCGCGCGGACTTCGCAAAGGTGTGATTGTGAACCCTGATGCGGCAGTGGACGCGATCAAGAAGGCTGTCGAAGAAGCCGAAAGAATGAGTGGTATCGAAGCCGAAGAGGTAACCATAAATCTCGCCGGCTCCCACATTCTCGGTTTCAATGGTCAGGCGATTGTGGCTGTTTCCGGGCGCGACCGGGAAATCACCCATGAAGATGTGCGGCGCGCGATCGACTCCGCCTGTGCCATTCAACTTCCGGCCGGCCGCGAGATAGTTGACCGCTTGCCCCAAGAGTTCATTGTGGACGATCAGGATGGAATTAACGACCCCGTGGGAATGATTGGGGCCAGGCTGGCTGTCAAGGCCCACATTGTGACCAGTCCAGTGACCGCGCGCCAAAATGCCATCAATGCTGTTAACCGAGCAGGTTTGGTGGTCGCTGATATGGTGTTGGAGCAGCTCGCGGCCGCCGAAGCTTCTCTTACTGAAGACGACAAGGAGTTTGGAGCGGCACTTGTGGACGTTGGTGCGGAAACGACCGGGTTGGTGATCTATCAGCGTGGGGCAGTCCAACACACCGCAGTGTTCCCGTTGGGCGGTTCCCATTTCACGAACGACATCGCATTCGGACTGCGCACTCCGATTCCCGAGGCGGAGAAGATCAAACGCACCGTGGGGTGTGCTTGCAGCACGTCGCTGAGTGAGATGGAGCGGAGCGAGCTGGTCGAGGTGCCCTCGGTCGGCGGACGCGCTCCGCGTCAGCTTTCACGTCAGATTCTTTGCGATATTCTCCAACCCCGTGCGGAAGAAGTTCTGATGCATGTTGCCGATGAGATTAAGGATTCCGGGTGGGAACGTCAGCTCTCAAGTGGTGTAGTGTTGACCGGTGGCGGAGCATTGTTGAGCGGCATGACAGAGATCGCCGAACAGGTTTTTGATGCTCCCGTTCGTTTGGGTTTCCCGGAAAGAGATCGCTTCGGCGGTTTGGTTGAAGATGTACAGAGTCCCGCGTGGGCTGCTGCCGCGGGATTGTCGTTGGTAGCGTTCCGAGCACAAGCTACAGAGTTGCGCGCGGGCATCAGCCGCAGAGGGTCCACTGGCAGGTTGACACATTTCGTCTCAAGATTTCGAAATCGTTTTAGTAGTATTTTTTGACAAGTTGTTGTATGCTCTCGCCCCAGCTGCACAAGATGTGGTCCGCAACATATAGATGCCAATGGCGCGAGCTACCCAATATAGAAGAAAAGGGCCTTGGAAGCCCTCCCGTTTTGGGAGAGAGGAAACGACTATGGCACCTGACGCTCGTAAACCCGGAGCAGGCATTAATATTTTCATCGACGACGATCCCCCCATCACCGGTGCGCGGATAAAGGTCATCGGTATCGGTGGCGGCGGAGGTAATGCCGTTAACCGCATGATCGAGGCCGGCATCGAAGGAATCGAGTTTCTCGTTGCCAATACCGATCTGCAGGCGCTCAAGCGCTCGCGCGCTCCGATCAAAATCCAGCTGGGCAGCCGCCTTACCAAGGGTCTGGGAGCGGGAGCCGACCCGGGTGTTGGCCGCGAAGCTGCCCTGGAAGACACAGATAAGATCATTGAGGTGCTCGAAGGCGCCGATATGGTTTTTGTGACCACGGGTCTGGGCGGCGGTACGGGAACTGGAGGCGCTCCCATTATTGCTTCGCTCGCGACCGAGTTGAATTGCCTTACTGTTGCCGTCGTAACCAAGCCATTTCATTTTGAAGGTCGCCGCAGGATGCAGCAGGCTGAACACGGGCTGCGCGAGTTGCGCGAATGCGTTGACACGGTTATCACCATCCCCAATGAACGGCTGCTGCACACGGTCGAGAAGGGAGCTTCTCTACCGGACTCGTTCAGAATTGCTGACGATGTCTTGCGCCAGGCAGTGCAAGGAATCAGCGATCTGATTACGGTTCCAGGCTTAATCAATCTCGATTTTGCAGACGTCAAATCTATCATGTCGGGCATGGGCATGGCTTTGATGGGCGCAGGCCGCGCCACGGGCGAAAACCGCGCTATCGAAGCGACTCAGCAAGCCATCTCGTCGCCGCTGCTTGAGGAAGCATCGATTGGATCTCACGCTCTACGAGGTTAACGCGGCATCTTCCATCATTCGAGAGGCTGCGGACGAAGACGCCAACATCATCTTCGGCGCTGTGATCGATGAGAACATGCGCGATGAGATGAAGATCACGGTGATTGCTACTGGCTTTGACAGAGAATCAGTTGCGGTTGCGTCTGCCGGGTCTGCCGCGATGCTGCCGGCCAACGCGCCCCGCTACACTCAGCGACCCACCGATGATTTGCCCCGTCCGATGATGAGTCATGCACGCGCAG
This sequence comes from Acidobacteriota bacterium, assembly GCA_020199975.1. GTDB lineage: Bacteria > Acidobacteriota > Blastocatellia > Pyrinomonadales > Pyrinomonadaceae > PSRF01. The sequence goes on along the minus strand of JAIVJP010000285.1, from coordinate 28,787 downwards.
ACGATCTCGACGTCCCGACCTTCATACGAAAAAAAGCCGACTAGATAAAGGTGTGACCAATTTCCACGAAAGGAAGGCCAGCAGGTGGCCTTCCTTTCACTCTGTCCAGCGTTTCCTCGCGAAAGTTTTGGTTTTCTGCTTTGCTTTTTCTTTTATGGTTGTGTAGCATGGCGGCATTCCTTGCAGGACTTTCGATTTCGGGTAAGTTTCCCTCTCCTTAGAGTGGCCGCAGCCTGCGAGAGTATTGATTGTCGATCCGAGTCAGCTCATCCCTTCCACTAATGTGCCTGGCGCGATCGGTTAAAACACCGTCTTAGATCTTTGGAGGAGAATCAGGTGAACCGTAAACTTATCAGAACCACACTCGCGGAGGTAAAAGGAAAAGCACGCGAGACGCCGCAGCCTAGAGAGCGGACGAATGGCAGCCCCCACCGCAGCCCCAGTGGCGATGGTGGAAGGGAAGCGTCGCAGCGTGCCGCCCAGCAAGCTGCGGTTCAAGTACGTAAGCGGGTCCCTCCGCCGCTCGAGACCAACGCGGAAATCTTCTACTACAAAAAGCAAATCGATGCGCATACTCTCATGGTCATCGTCCTACTCGATGGTGAAGAGATTGAAGGCACAATCGAGTGGTATGATCGAGGTGCGTTAAAGGTTAACCGCCAGTCGGCGCCCAACCTTCTGGTCCTAAAGCGGAACATCAAATACATGTACAAGGCCGATGAACGCGAAGAGCCAGCGGCGGAATAAGTAAGTTGAACTTACCGGTTTGACCCCTACTCATCTTTCGTCCTTAGCCTCTCCGCGCGTCGTCTCAACAAATGAGACAGTTCGCCAATAGCTCATCCCACCTCGGCTATCGACCGAGGCGATCATTGCCACGCATCGGCATCACGATGGGTGATCCTGCCGGGATTGGTCCAGAGGTTGTTCTGAAGGCCGTTGCCGAGGAAGAGATCAGCCGCGTTTGTGCTCCTGTAATTATTGGTGACGCACAGTTGCTGGCCCATACAGCCCGGACCCTCGACTTGCAGTGTGGCTACGACATCATTCGTCAGGGAGAGCCACTGCCTGAAAACCTCACAGAGCCCGTCATTTTTCATCTCGATAACATCGGCGGATTCGTAGAACCGGGCATCGAATCCGGAGCGGCTGGGAAAGCTGCCGCGGGTTACATAGAAGCCGCCGTCGCGCCTTGTGCGGCGGGTAGCGTGGATGCGATCGCGACGGCCCCAATCAACAAGCGGGCGTTGTTCCTGGGAGGGTATAGCTTTCCTGGTCACACTGAGTTTCTTGCCCATCTCACGGGGAGCGAAGATTCGGCGATGGCCTTCGTGGCTGCGAATCTCCGAATCGTGTTGTTGTCCACTCATGTTCCGCTGGCGGAAGCAATCGGACTGGTGGAGCGTGGCCGCATTATCCGAACCATCAATCTTGCACATCGTGAACTCCGACGATGGGGCATTGAACGTCCGCGATTGGCGGTAGCGGCATTGAACCCGCACGCCGCGGAAGGAGGCCTGTTTGGCCTGGAGGAGGCTTCGGAGATTGTTCCCGCTATCGAGGCATGCCACGGAGTTGATGACGTCAATGTGCGCGGACCCTTTCCTGCGGACACGGTTTTCTTACGCGCTTCGCGGGGCGAATTCGACGCGGTTATTGCCTGCTATCACGATCAAGCCATGATTCCAGTAAAATGTCTTTCTTTTGGAGAGGCTGTGAACGTTACTCTGGGCTTGCCATTCATTCGCACCTCCGTCGATCATGGCACGGCATTCGACATAGCCGGCAAGGGTCTGGCTGAACATTCAAGTATGATTGCTGCAATCAAGCTGGCGGCAGAATTATCAACTCGCGCGGGCGAGAATAGCCGCGCTGTGGAAGTCTAAACCCAGATCATGCTGCAAACGCTTATCGGCAAAAGCGGCCACTGACTTTTCGGCAATCGCGGAAGTTCAAATGCGCTTTGTTATTTTCCTACGCCTGGGTCTGCTATTAATCCTGGCCACACTCACCGTTGAGGTGAGAGCGGACCTGAGCGCCAAGCAAGCCCGAAAACTCATCACCCGCATGGCAGGCGTGGAGCTTCCGATTAGTGCCGTTAGGGTGAAAAGAATCTCTTTAACCGGCAACTTTTCTGCTGAAGCCACAGCAGAGATCCATGCTATCTTCCGACTCGCAACAGATACGCAGGGGCTCTGGCGAGTAGCAGAGCTGCGCCTTGGCCAGGACAGGTGGGAAGAGCTTGCACCTGTGGCGACCAGCCAGACTGAGACGTCATTCAGCGCGTGTGATGGTCCAGACCTGCGCGGTAGAGGTCCTGCGACTGAACCCAGCACGAAACGCGCGCGTTGTCTGATTGCCGCTGTTTTAGGTGTGCAACTTCCGTCCGATGCCGTTCGAATCAAGAACGTATCTCCGCTCGAATTGCCGTTAGCCTCACGACCTTCAGCAGTTGTTGAGTCCTTAATTACCGCAGAGCTCCGTTTTGCGCGGGACAAGGGCGGCTGGGTGGTCGCAGCTCTGCGCACCGGCAATCGCGACTGGATTAGTCCTGAGACCCTGGTCGCGGCCGCAAATGAGACCAAAAGGAAGCAGGCTCGCGAGGAAATGGACGCGATGGCCCAGGCGCTGGCCAAGTTTCGGACCGAGCGCCAATCCTATGTTGCTTCAGACTCACACGCAGTTCTCATCGATCATCTCAGCCCCCGTTTCCTTTCTCGTGTGATCCGCCTTGACCCGTGGCACGAGCCCTACCGATACCGGGGAGATCGAGACCGCTACACTTTGCGTTCGGTGGGATCCGATCGCAAGGAAGACACGGCCGACGATATCGTAGTCTCCAGTCCCTCTCAGTAACCCGAAAAACTTCCTGACGGTTCAATAAAAGGGGTTTGAGTCTCGAATAGACTTTTGCGGCGTTGAAGAACACAATGAGTCACCAAAAAACCACTTCATCATCACGGAGGAGCCTCCAATGTCTAACGGTATACCACCTGATGTTTTTATAAATCCTTGTAACCGAGTAGCTCTTGCTAACAGTGCGGAAGACATGTCTGGGCGTTGTTGCAAGAAGAAACCGGTCAAACGGCTTGTATGCCGCTTCGTTCGTAATTCTAATGTCTCCTTCCAGGCAGGCGAGTGGGGTCGACATTCTGGTTTATCGTCTTGAGGGAGGCATCGCATTTGGCGGCAGGGCCCAAACAGAGGGAGATCGGGCCGACTTTTCGATCCGGTCCGTTTCGGGATCCCGGGGATTCGGAATCCAAATGGAGGGATCCTTCAAAGCTGGCCGGCTGGAGACGAAGACCGCATTGTCGACAGCGCTCGGTGAAAAGCGACAGCCAGTCGAGGAGTTTATCTCCAAGACTGACACCTCTGAAATGGAATAGCGCAGTTGAGAGGCACCTCACCCTGGCCTCCAAACTAAAACTCTTGACTGGTCTTGCCGCGGATGTTAGGTTTCAAAGTGGGCCCGCTTCCGGGGCCGCTACGCTACATGGCAACATGCCTTGCGCCAACTGTGAAATCGCTCCCGACGCCACCAGTAGGCGCGGACTCTAGCTAAGGAATTTGGCTTTGTTAGCTGGGCGCAAACTACTACTTGCCGACGATTCAATCACAATCCAGAAAGTTGTAGCACTCACGTTTGCCGACGAAGGCGTCGAGGTTGTGACTGTGAGTGACGGCCATGAAGCGATTGAAAAACTCCAAGGAATTCCGCCCGACATTGTGCTTGCGGACGTGTTCATGCCGGAAGTCAACGGTTATGAAGTTTGTAGGTACATCAAACAAAATGCGAAGCTAAAACATATTCCTGTTATGCTTCTGGTAGGCTCTTTTGAGCCGTTCGACGAAGCGGAGGCGCGCAGAGTTGGCGCGGACGATACCTTGACCAAGCCCTTTCAATCCATTCGAAAGTTGATAGACAAGGTTGGCGGACTGATAGGAAGTAAGCCCGCAGACGAAGCGACAACTGCGGAATTACCTCCCGTTCAGGAAAAAGATACCGAGCCTGAGAAGCTGAGCACCGGGGACCTGGAGATTACCACCGCCGACACCCAGCCGTTGCCGGTAGCGGAGCAGCATCCAGACTACCCCGCGTATCAGCCAGCGGCGGCGGTCCAGCAGTTAGACCACCGCTCATATGAGCCGGTTATGGAAACGCAGCTTCCAAAGGATGTGAAACAAGAGAACTTGCGAGAGAGTCAAATTAGGGATAGTTCCAGTAATGAATTGCGAAATGAGAGCACACAGGATGCGAGCGATGTGTTGTTAGACCTGGGTGACATCGGCCGGAATCCTACGGCCGCTTCCGACGACTTTGTTTTGGATCTAGATTTTGATGAGCCCCAGTCCGCCCCGGCTCTCGAGGCCGCGGCTGTATCCGGAAATCATTCCTTCGTTGAGCCTCAGCTGTCACGGCCGAGTGATCCAGCTATGGAAGTCGCCCAGACCGAGTCGGCGCTTTCAACTGCAGGGATGGACACGTCGGAGCTTGCATATCGTCAGCACGGACTACCGTCGACTAGTGAGGAATCCGCTCCGGCGACGGATCAGAAGTTTGTGGACACTCAGGAATGGAAGCGCGAAAGCCCGCTTTCAACGTCGGATCATTTGCAGTCGAAAGTAAAGGCTGGCAGACGCGAACGAGTGACGGATGAACCGGACGAAGTTGCACCCAGCGCCAGACCGCTCGGCCCGGTGAGCCTTGAGCAGGTATCGCCGGAAGTGATCGACGCAATAGCACGCCGGGCAGTAGAACAACTTTCGGCCCGGGTCGTCCAGGAGATTGCGTGGGAAGTTGTCCCGCAGCTGGCGGAACTCCTGATCAAGCGTAAGCTGGCTGAAAACCAGTCGCAGCCCAAGTAGCTGACCGAAGAACGACTAGACGATTGAGCAGGCGTCGGCGGCAACGGCCTGCTCGATTTGTTTCTGGCTGTCGTCAGTGGCCGATGTATTCGTCGCCGGGTGAAATCACCCTGTGATTCCCTTACAATGACTTATCAGACAAAGAACTGGTAACGATCTAGTGGATTTCTGACTACTCGACGGACTACTTCAACTGACAATGGATATTCCTAAACAGTACGACCCCAGGGAAGCTGAGGAACATCACTATGCGCGATGGGAGCAGGAAGGCTACTTTGCTCCCGAGATCAATCGCGACCCCCAGGCGACAGTCTTCTCTATTGTGATTCCTCCGCCCAATGTCACCGGTTCGCTGCATATGGGCCACGCACTCCAACACACGATGATGGACGTGCTCACCCGCTACAAGCGAATGTGTGGGTTCCGCACGTTGTGGCTTCCCGGAATGGATCATGCCGGCATCTCGACCCAGTTGATGGTCTCCCGCGAATTGAAAAAGGAAGGTGTGTCGCGTCACGATCTCGGACGCGAAAAATTTGTTAGCGCGTCTGGAAATGGAAGAGCGAGTCGGGGGGACAAATCACGAAGCAAATGCGGCGCGAAGGCGCGTCGGTCGATTGGTCGCGCGAGAAGTTTACGATGGATGAGGACTTGTCGCGCGCTGTTCGGGAAGTGTTTGTGAGTCTTTACGAAGAAGGATTGATTTATCGAGGGAATCGCATTGTTAACTGGTGTCCCAACGACCAGACCGTGCTTTCCGATCTCGAAGTGCAAAAGGATCCACAACCGGGAAAGCTCTATTACCTCCGTTACCCTGCAAAAAACGGCCAAGGCGGCGTCACCGTAGCGACCACTCGGCCGGAAACAATGCTTGGGGATACGGCTGTGGCCGTAAACCCGAATGACCAACGCTATCGCAACCTCATTGGGGCGACACTGTTGCTCCCGCTCACTGGCCGCGAAATTCCGGTAGTCGCGGACGAGTTTGTCGATCCTCAATTTGGAACAGGCGCGGTTAAGGTTACGCCTGCTCACGATCCCAACGACTACGAGATTGGCCTGCGCCACAGTCTCACGCAAGTCGTGGTGATCGACCCGCACGCAAAGATGACAGAAGCCGCCGGCTCAGACTTCGCAGGACTGGATCGATACAAGGCTCGGCAGAAGGTGGTTGCGGAATTTGAGGAGTTGGGACTGCTCGAGAAGGTGGATGATTACGAGTTCTCGATCTCCAAGTGCGAACGATGTAAAACCGTGATTGAGCCTTTGATATCGCTGCAGTGGTTTTGTCGGATGGATAAGCTGCGCGACCTGGCGCTCGACCTGATGGTCAAGGAGAAGAGGCCTCAATTTGTTCCCGAAGTGCCTTACGAGAAAGTTTATACCAACTGGCTGGAGAACCTGCGCGACTGGACTATCTCGCGTCAATTGTGGTGGGGACACCAAATTCCCGCGTGGTACACGAAAGACGGTAAGGTCGTGGTCGCTTGTTCATATGAAGAAGCCTGTGCTAAAGCCGGAACCGATGAGTTAACCCAGGACCAGGATGTGCTGGACACGTGGTTTTCTTCCGCGCTCTGGCCTTTCTCGACACTGGGCTGGCCGGAAGAAACTGAGGACCTGAAAACGTTCTATCCCACCTCGGTGCTGGTTACAGCCCGCGACATCATATTTCTGTGGGTCTCGCGGATGGTGATGATGGGAATGAAGTTCATGGGCCAGCGTCCGTTCGACGAGGTGTTCGTCACGGGGACCATTCTCGACAAAGAGGGCCAGCGCATGTCAAAGACGAAGATGAATGGTGTTGACCCGCTCGAGGTTTTCGATAATTACGGAGTAGACGCCACCCGCATCATGCTGGCTTCCGTGGGCAGCACTGACATTCGCTGGAACGAGAAGCAGGTCGAGTCCTATCGCAACTTTGCCAACAAGATCTGGAATGCAGCACGATTCTGCCTGATGAATTCAGAGGGAGCAGCTGTTGATCCAGAGAGTCTGCGGGTCGGAGTACAAGAGCAGGCTCTGCACGATCGTTGGATACTGTCTCGCTTGAACAAGACCACCGCCGATATGCATGAGGCGCTTTCCGGTTATCAGTTCCACGAGGCGGTGCAAACCCTGTATCACTTTTTCTGGAACGACTTCTGCGACTGGTACATTGAACTGACTAAAACGGAGGTCACGGCTGAGGAGGCAACAACGCGACGGACTGAAGCTCGGACGCGCCTCTTGACCGTACTTGAGCAGGCGTTGCGGCTACTGCATCCCTTCATGCCGTACATTACCGAGGAGTTGTGGCAGCGTTTGCCGGGTGCCAATGCAAAGCTGCTTAACAAGTCTTACGCAGGCGCTTCGCCGACAATCATGCTTACCGCTTATCCGCTGAGCGCGACCGAGTTGATCGACGAGGAGGCCGAATGGCAGATGCAAGCGGTAATCGACCTGATGTCGAGAGTACGTAATATCCGTTCGGAAATGAATATCAAGCCGGGCGAACGCGTCCCGATCCTGATTAGCGCTCCCGATGAGAAGTTAAGGAGAGTGTTTTCCGCGAGCGTCGACCAGATCTCCAGATTGGCGCGGGCGTCCGACGTTTCGATCAGCGATCGACTGAATGCACCGCGAGCCTCTGCCCGGGCTGTACTGTCGGGCGGTGCGGAAGTGGCTATTCCACTCGAAGGTCTTATTGATTTTGAACAAGAGCGCCAAAGACTGCGGAAGGAGCAGGACAAATTCCAGGCGGAGGCAAGCAAGCTTGAGGCACAGCTGGGTAATGCAAACTTCGTCGAACGAGCGCCGGAAGAGACGAGCCAGGCGATCGTGGCGCGCAACACGCGCGCCCGCGGTCGCTTCGTCGCCGGGGAAAAAATGATTGTCGCGGGACTCGAGGCAGCCGAAGAAGTTTTCATTTCCCTGGACTCCCAGCCTCAGCTCGAAGCATTCGTCGCCGATGGCGAGGAAATCGAAGCCGGCAAGGTGATTGCGCGCATGGTCGGGTTCGCCGACGTGCTGCTTGCGGGTGAGCACGTTGCTTTGAACCTGCTGCAGCGACTCTCCGCCGTGGCCACTCTGACTAATCAGTTTGTCCACGCAGTTGAGGGCACTGGCGCCGCCATTGTCGATTCCCTTGACACCACGCCGGGGATGCGAATGCTGGAGAGGTATGCCGTGCTTCTCGGTGGCGGGCGTTGCAGCCACCTCGGCCTGGATGACGGAGTGCTAATCACGTCTAACCACCTCGCGATTGCGGGCGGCGTGGCGGATGCTGTTAGAAACGCCAAACAGAAACTTGGTCATCTCCACAAGATCAAAGTTCAAATTTCGAGCGAGATCGATCTGCAAGAGGCAATTAGCAATGGGGCCGACATTCTCTTGCTTGAAGGCCTGCCCGCCGAAGAAGTAGCGCGCCTGGGGGCTGTGGCAAGGAACCTCTCATCAGTAGTTAGCGTTGAGTGTTCCGGCAACATCACGCTGCAAAATGTGCGTGCGTATGCTGAGGCTGGCGCAAACACGATCAGCATCAGCGCGCTCACGAACTCAGCGCGGGCGATGAAGGTGACTTTTCAGATCCAGCCATTTTGATGTTCCGGATTGCTGGGAATTTGTGATGGGTGGAGGGTAGGCGAGGCGGCCGGGAGCATAGTCTAAGGAACTGGAAGGCTGCCCTGACGTGTAAACTGCGCATCTTATCGAGCTTGAACCCATCGCCTCAGAGGGCGTATCTTAGGACGTGATAGGGACACTGAGGAGTTTCTGATGCAAAGTCAATTTATTCGAAAGACCACGTTTTTCGTTGCTGTTTTAGTGGCTATCAGCTTTTGTTTGATAGATGCCGATGCCCAGACGCGCAAAAGGCGGCGCCCGCGTCGCGTTGTCCGACCGGTTATCACCAATCCGGTAATAACTGCCGCCGAAGAGCAAAAAGCGCCTGAGAGCCGCGACAAAATCATCAGTACCGCGGACGAAACCCCTGACGCGGAGGCGGACGAAACGACTCAAACCTCAGAGACCAAGCCAAAGAAAGGCAAGACCGCGGCGAAACCGTCAGCCGATGCCGAGGATATGCAGCAGACTATCAACAGCCTCTCCAATCAAGTTAACAGGCTAAACGACAAACTGGGTCAGATGCAGGAAACGGCCTTTGGCTCCACGCGTCCCGAAGAAGCGCGAGAGGCGCGGCGGCGGAAACTTGAGAGCGACAGATCTCGACTCCTGGCACAAATGAAAATTCTGGAAACCAGCCGGGTTCGGCTGGAATCCGCAGTGGCAACGGCGGATGCAGAAGTAGACCTCCTTCGGCGTCGTTTAGAGGTGCGACGATCGCAGAACAGCGCGTCGTCCGAGCCAACCGAATCGCGACCCGCGAACACTCGGCGGAAGCCGGAGTAGTTTCTTACGAACACTGCTGAACATGGGAACGATTGCGCAAGGCGACCTTTACCGAATGATCAGTGACGCGAAGGAGCGTGGCGAGCGCGTGGTAGTTGCGACCGTGGCCAACACTCGGGGTTCAACTCCGCAGCAGCGCGGCGCCAAGATGCTATTCCTCGAAAGTGGCGACGTTGCCGGCACGGTTGGTGGCGGCTGCATCGAGGCAGAGGTCTGGTCGGAAGCGCGCGAGGCCATGCGCTCGGGCAAGTCAGCGCTGCGCCATTTTTCGCTTACCGCCGAAGAGGCAAGCGAAGAAGGAATGGTCTGCGGGGGAACGATGGATATCTTTATCGATGTGATCGGGGATCTGAGGTGAGGACGGAACCATTTTCCATTTTCCATTTGTCATTTTTCATTCGTCATCTAAAGAGTTCGACGTGATTCGCGGGATATGGATCAATGACACATGAGAAATGGAAAATTATGGAAAATATGGAAAATGACAAATGGAAAATGTTTCCGAACCTACTGAGTCAGTCAACGTCTTCAAAGGCTGAAAATGTCCGAATCCTTTCTCCAAAATTACCGAGCCAAGCATCAGCACCCGATGAATAAACTCTGTCACAGCATCGGGATTCCAATGATTGTGATTTCGCTGCCGCTATTCTTCTTCAATTGGCGCTGGGCATCGACACTATTCGTCGTAGGCTGGATTCTCCAATTTCTTGGCCATGGGATCGAAGGTAATCAACCGGCGTTTTTCAAGAACCCTGTCTACCTATTGGTTGGGCCATTGTGGCTTCTCCGCCGTGCTGCGGTAGCAGTTGGCCTCGCCAAGACTCTTGGGACCCCTACGCCCCCTGCGACACGCTCTAAGTAACCTCCGTTCTAACCATCCGAATGCCGGAGCCAAACGAACCGCCAATCGCGCTTCTCCTCGACGCGATTGAGCACGTAATGAACGAAGGCTCGATCGCAGCGCTCGCTACGCTAACCAGTGCTCCCAAAAACGTCGGCACCAAGATACTTGTTCCAGAATCGGGCCCGGCAGTTGGCAGCTTCGGCGATGTAGCCCTCGATAAAGCTGTAGCGCAATGGGCGACTAAGTTCCTGGCAGCCCGAGACGAAGCCAATCTATTTCAAGTCCGGGACCTTGCTCCCGAGCTGACCGAGTGGGCCGAGGCGAGTATTTTGTTCGAGCGCCTACAGCCAGAACCGCGCTTGGTGATTTGCGGCGCCGGCCACGTTGGCGCCGCACTCGCTCGCATGGCAAGTCTTACCGGTTACAAAGCCACGTTGATTGATGACCGTGCCGACTTTGTCGTTCGCGATCGTTTTCCAGAAGACCGTATCGAGTTGATAGCCGCCGAAAATTGGAATGATGCAGTGCGTCAGGCGGTTGGGAACGGCCGTGGTATCTCAGTGGCAGTAGTGACCCGCGGCCACAATGAGGACGAGGAGTGCCTGCGGGCCGTGATCACTACTGACGCGGATTACGTGGGACTAATCGGGAGTAAGCGGCGAACGAATATAGTTCTCAATCGGTTGCGCGAAGTGGGTGCTGAGTCAGAGAAGTTGCGAAAGGTGCACGCTCCGGTCGGTCTTGACATCGGCGCGGTCACGCCTGAAGAAGTGGCGCTGGCGATTCTGGCCGAGATAGTGGCTGAAAGGCGCGGCGGCACAGGTGGTTCGCTCTCCTCATGGCGCCGAGAATCAAAACGCGAGCAGGGGAACGCTTAGCGGGCTGCTGAAAAACTAATACGATCCATAAGACTACACGAAACCTCACGAAATGGATGCCTTAATTCGAGTTATTTCATGTGATTTCGTGGATCGCGTTGCCGCTTCTATTGGGCTCACCATATTTTCAGCAACCTGTAAGCGGAAAGGACCACGTCCCCCGTTCTGGCTTCTCATTTATCCATCTCTTTGAAGCTTCTCGATTCGCATGGTAAGAACAATGTGGCATGTCTGAAAACGCCGTGCAGGCAGAGATCGTTTCACCACCAGTTCGCCCGCGCAGCGGTATGTTCCGAGCGCTCTCGCATCGCAACTATCGCCGGTTCTGGGTTGGGGCCTTTCTTTCCAATGTGGGCACGTGGATGCAAGCCGTCGCTCAGGGATGGCTCGTGCTACAACTCACGAATTCAGCATTTTGGCTGGGCCTTGACGGCTTCATGGCCACAGCGCCCGGGTTCTTCCTTACTCTTGCCGGCGGGGTATTCGCGGATATTGTCGATCGCCGCCGGCTGCTCCTTTATACGCAGGTTGTTGCCGGCGTGGCCGCTTTCGCTCTAGCGATACTAGTTGGGACAAACTCGGTAAACGTCTGGATGATTCTCGGGTTCTCCTTCATAACCGGATGTTGCATGGCTCTCGCCGGCCCTTCCTACCAGGCAATGACCTACGACCTGGTCGGTCGCGAAGATCTGGCCAATGCGGTGGCGCTCAACTCTTCGCAGTTTCAGCTTTCGCGGGTCATCGGGCCAGTGTTTGCAGGTTTGGGATTCAAGTTCTTCGGCTTGGCGGGATGTTTCTATGCTAATGGACTCTCGTTCATCGCAGTAGTGATCGCTCTCAACCTGGTCCACTTCGACAAAAGCAAGGGCCCTACTCATTCCGTCAAGGACCGCCGCGCGCTTTGGCGCGATTTGATCGAGGGCTTCCGCTATGTGCGCAATCGTCCGCGAGTGTTTTCGCTGCTCTCGATCTCAGCAGTAACCAGCCTGTTCGGTGCTCCTTACCTAACTCTGGTGCCAATCTTCGCTCGCGACATTTTCGAACTTGAAGAGTCCGGGCTCGCCTGGATGATGGGTATCGCAGGAGCGGGGGCTTTTTTCGCCGCGTTACTGCTGGCTTACCTGGGTGACTTTCAGCGGAAAGGCTGGTATGTGTTAGGTGGTGCATTCTCTTTCGGGGTTTGTTTGATCTGTTTTGCACTCTCGACCAATCTCGCAATATCGCTAATCTTTCTCTTCGGGGTGGGATTTTCGATCGTAACCTCCGTGGCCGTCGCTAACACGCTGCTGCAAAAACTTGTGACCGATCAGATGCGCGGTCGGGTTATGAGCATGTTCATTCTCTCATTCGTCGGTACGATGCCAATAGGCAATCTGATCGCCGGAGTCGTTTCCCATCGATTTGGCGCGCCAGTCGCTTTGGCGGCGGGCGGACTGGCAATCATTGTGTATGTAACGATAGTGGCCATCTCTAACGAGCGCCTGCGGGAACTATACTGACGCAAGAAAGCACGTCTAGTACGTTCTACCTCACGTAAGGCAGCGGTTCACTGCGATATTTCTTTGAGTTGAGGACAACATGCGAACTAGAACATTTGTGCCTTTCAGCCTGCTATTACTTTGTCTGACCGCCTCGACGGCCAACGGTCAGGGCGTAATTGTGCCGGGACCTTGCGAGCGCTGCCCTCCACCACCCCGTCCTGTCCCACCAGTTACTATGCCCCGCACGCTGCCGATTAAATCCATCAAGATTGATACCAAAATTCTCTCGCAAGTGGCCACCACCCATCTCGAACAGGTCTTCCGCAACGACACGGATGCGACGCTCGAAGGCACGTACTTGTTCCCGATTCCCGAGTCGGCTTCCATCGTTGAGTTTGCTATTTGGGACGGCGACCGGCGCCTTGTGGGCGAGGTTCGGTCACGCGAAGAAGCTCGGCGTATCTATGATGAGATTGTCAGACGACAGCGGGATCCGGGACTGCTGGAATACGCGGGCAAAGACCTTTTTCAAGCCAGCATCTTTCCGATCTCGCCGCGTTCAGACAAGAAACTTGAACTTACCTACACTCAGGCCCTGAAAGCTGAATCGGGAACAGTCGCCTATCGCTATCCCCTTGGCAGCGGTCGCCAGACGACTCAGATCGGCTCTGTCTCTGGACGCATCGAGCTGGAAAGCAAAGAACCGCTGCGCAACATCTATTCGCCCACCCATGCAGTCGAGGTTAAGCGCGATGGGGAGCGCCGTTCAGTTGTCTCGTTCGAAGCCCAGGCCGGCAAAGAGCCGCAGGATTTTCAACTCTTCTATACGCGCTCGGACGAGGACTTTGGCGTAACGCTCCTGACGCATCGCGACGTAAGCAAAGATGGTTACTTCCTGTTAATGATTTCGCCGAAAGACGACTGGTCGGAACAGGAATACGCAGCCAAGGACATTGTCTTTGTGCTGGACACGTCCGGCTCGATGGCTGAAGCAGGGAAGATGGAAAAAGCCCGGGCGGCTTTGCTTTACGGAATCAGAATTCTCCGTCCTCAGGACCGTTTCAACGTAGTCTCGTTCGCCGGGGAAGAACGGCTGATGGAAATGAAGATGATTCCAGCCGATGAACAGGGACGCAAGCGGGGCGAGAGTTTTGTGCAATCGCTACGGCCTGTTGGCGGTACGAATATCAATCAAGCAATACTCGTCGGAATGCGGCAGTTTGAAGCAAATAATCGTCCCAGAACTTTAATCTTCATGACTGATGGGTTGCCGACTGTTGGGGAGACGAACCCCACCCGGATCCTGGACAACGCGCGTACAGCGCGGATACCGGGCCTGCGTCTTTTCACTTTCGGTGTTGGGTACGACGTCAACACGGCTTTACTCGACAAACTTGCGGCTGAAACCGGCGGTGTTGCCGATTACGTCGAGCCGCAAGAAGATCTCGAAGTCAGAGTCTCAAACTTCTTCGCCAAGGTAAACTATCCGGTGCTTACTGATCTGCGGCTCGACATGTCCGGAGTTCAAACGGATCTTGTTTACCCTCGAGAGCTTCCCGATCTTTTTCGAGGTTCGCAGATTACGCTTATCGGCCGTTACAGCAATGCCATCGACATGGATTTCGTGCGGTTGCAGTTGAGCGGCAAAGCGGGCGGTGCGAACAGAAACTACCTCTACAACAATCTTCGTTTTCCCCTGCGAGCAGACTCGAACGACTTTTTGCCGCGTCTCTGGGCCACGCGCCGAGTTGGCTGGTTAATGGAGCAGATTCGCACGAACGGTGAGCAAAGGGAGCTCCGTGACGAGATTGTGGATCTGGGAACCCGCTACGGCATCGTTACGCCGTACACTTCATATCTTGCACTTGAACCCAATGCCCAGGTTCAGGACGTTACGCGGACTTCAACCACCGGCATCACCCTCGGGGGAGGACGGATAGCTGCGAATGCTCCACCGCCCCCGTCGCCCATGAGGGCCGCTGACGCGCGGGCCACGACCGGCATTGCAGGCGTGCAGCAAAGCAAGCGCTCGCGTCAACAGCAGGAGGCCGACCGTTTCGATCGAGACTCTCTCTCGTCCGCGGTTAGGACTGTGGGGGGTAAGACTTTCTATCTGCGTGAAGGCGTTTGGACTGACGCGGAGTTTAAGCCCGAAGCCCGTTTGCCGGAGAATACGATGAGATTCGGCAGCGACGACTACTTTGCGTTGCTGAAACAGAAGCCTCGCCTCGCAGACTTTTTCGCCCTGGGCGAGCGCATGGTCGTGGTCTTCGAAGGAATGGTTTACCGCATCACGGCGGCAGGTCAATAGAACGCTCGTGCCGTACGGCCAACCACTTTGCCATGCATTCATAAGACTCGAATGCGTGGCCCAATTTGTATTGCAAGCCGGAAATAATGTACAAAGTCAGAATATCAAACCATCGAGCCACCGACCGGATTCCGACGCATTGACTAGTTCCGGGCGCGGCTGTCTGGCAGCGGGCTCTTAGTTGCACCTGGGTGAGTGAGAATGACATCTCAAAATAAGCATGGCGTGACACAATGCTCGCTAGCATTCCTCGTTCTGCTGGCTACAGCGTTTGCTACACTCGCACAGCAGGGTTGGATCGCAACCAAAATCTCATCTGCGACCGAGGATCTGAATACGGTGTTTTTTCTGGATAGCAAACGAGGCTGGGTAGGTGGCGACAACGGTTTTCTTGGTCGTACTGATGATGGCGGGCGCACGTGGGTCCAGCAGAGCGTGGGAACTACTGACGCAATTAACGATATCTATTTCCGCGATAAGGAGGACGGATTTCTGATCGCCGGCAACACGATATTCGTAACTCGTGACAATGGAACGCGGTGGAGCGAGTCGCGTCGTTTTCTTCCGAGCGAGTTCGATGGGGCTACTGTAGAACTCTACAGCGTTCGCTTTTCCAGCAAGAAGAAGGGCTGGGTAGTGGGTTCAGTAAGCAAGCTAGATCGAGTAATCGACAGCATTCTTGTTTATACCAATAACGAAGGGGAAACGTGGCAACGGCAGCGCGCGCCCACCGGTTCGGAGTTAATCCACATTGATTTCGACAACGACCGCCGCGGCTGGATTGTAGGGGCTGAGGGAACGATCATCAACACGGTCGATGGTGGCCACACCTGGAACCGGCAGACGTCAGGAACCACTGCGACGCTCTTCCACACGGAATTTCGCAACGATAAGAGAGGCTGGGCTGTGGGCGAGCGGGGCACTATTTTGAGGACAACCGACGGTGGCATCACCTGGACGCCGGTGACCGCGGGAATACGTTCCACGTTGCTCAGCGTCGAGTTTTTGAGTGACGATGAAGGGTGGGCTGTGGGACGTGCCGGCACAATTCTGCGCAGCGACGACGCCGGAGTGTCCTGGATCCAGCAGGAATCCACTATTAAGAAGAACCTGTTTGCACTCCACTTTAGTAAGAAGATCGGCTGGGCTGTGGGCGGTGATGGGATGATTCTGCGGTATGAAAGGTGAGTGCAGGAGCTAAACAAGTGTCAAAACTCAGCCCCCTTAACGATACGCCTTTAACGCCTGCAACGTCGTCGCCGCTCACTACAGAACCGCGGTAGCGACCGGATCCAACGACTAACACTCGGTTCCTCCTGTCATTTCGCCCGGCATGCGCAATGTGCCGGGCGGCTTTTTGGTCTTGATCTCCGAAAAAAGTGTTGGTGAAAGCCCGCCTGCGATCGCGCGGCAGCCGTTGGCTAGGATGTTTTGGTGCCAGTGAATGGCAACTCAGGTGAATCTTGCAGGCTGAGGCTTCCGTCCATCTGCGTTGCGTCAACTTCACCAGCAATCTTAGCTTCCAACGCCTGACCGCCCATTTCGAACGATAATGTAGCCGCGAATGAATTGCCGGCGAGTGCCGCCGAAACTATATTCGCATCACCCATCTCGGATGAAATGCTCCCGCCCAGTCCGGCTTCTGTTTGCCAGACTTTGAGAGTGGCGGGAATATTTTGTCCAAACGGCGTTTGAATGTCTATCGTCCAGTCGCCTACGATGAGTGCCACATCGCTTTCGCCCGTGGGGTCTAAGGGCGCAGAAGGTTTTTCCTTGCGCTTGCCAGCAGTATTGTAGAGTTCAATCGCGTCGGTATAGGGCTTTACTTGCTCTAGAACTTCAGCACCATCCCCAACAATGACAATCGCAGCCTCGTCAGGCCTCACATACGTCGCCGCCACTGCTTGAATTTCTTCAATAGTCACCGCCTGAATTTGTTGCCGGTAAGTCTCCAGATAATCGTCAGGCAACCCGAACATTTTTATCTGTACCAACTGGTCGATCAGACCTTCCTGAGTTTCCAGGCGAAGAGGAAAGACTCCGGTTAGATACGACTTAGCGTCTATAACCTCTTTCTCCGACACGGGTTCGGTGCGAATTCTATCCAACTCGTAGAAAAACTCCTTCAGCGAATCGCCGGTAACAGGTGTTCGAACCTCCGCGCTGGCGCGAAAAGTTCCCGCTGTGCGGCGCGCATCGAGACTTGAATAAGCGCCGTAGGTGTAACCCTTCTCCTCGCGCAGGTTCATGAAGAGCCGCGAGGAAGCATTAGCTCCCAAAACCGTGTGCATGACCAACATCGGAAAATAATCCGGACTAGTGCGCGTTATTCCAGTATTGGCAATCACGATATTTGACTGAGCGGAACCTGGCCGGTCCACGAGATACGCCGAGCGAGACGCACGGGAGGGAGGGGCAGGGAAATCATCCCTTGGCAGTTCCCCAGGCTGCCAATCCCCTAACAAACCCTCGATCCTTTTGAGGAGGACATCAGATCGAACGTCACCTGCTATGACAAACACAGCATTGTTAGGCAAGAACTTTGACCGGTGAAACTTGACAATTCTTTCTCGCGTGGTTGCGTGGAGCGATTCCAGGGTAGGGGCAATTACAGAGTAGGGATGTTCGCCAAAAACTACCCGCGAGACCATCTCAGTCGCCAGAAAGGATGGCTGGGCTCTCTGCTGTCTGAGACTCTCCTTCGTGTTTTGCTTGATCAGTTCGACCTCGTTCTCAGGAAAAGAAGGATTGCAAGTTACATCCGCAATCAGGTCGAGGATGTTGTCACTAAAAGTTGCCAGCGATGAGGCGCCAACAGTGGTGTAGTCGGAGTTTGCTCCGGAACTCAACGTGGCTCCCATCCTTCCGACTTCGTCGGCAACTTGCCGGCTCGTCAAGGATTCCGTGCCCTCCGTTAAGAGTCCCGTCAAGAGGTCAGTCAACCCGGGCAGTTCGGGAGGATCATGTGCGTCACCTGCTCGGAACGCCAGACGGTAACTGACCAGCGGCAACCGGGAGTCCTCAACTATGACGACGGTCAGGCCATTCGACAGCGTAGTCTCTGACGCTCGCGGAATGTGCATCGGTCGGGGAGGCAGGGGCGCGGGCGCCTGGTGGCGAAAGGATTCCTGTGGAGTCATTTTTACGGATGCAAGGGTCCTGAGCAGATGTCGGTCTGTTCAGTGGTGTCTGCGGGTTGCTGTGCCGGAACAGGAACCTGGGCGTTTTTCCCCAGGGCCGCCCCCGGCGCTGCACCGGGAGCCGGTTGTGGAGGAGGTATTTGCGGTGCGGGCGCCGTGGGCTGTTTCGCGTCTCCTGAGGGCAGAGGCGATGCGGCCGCGGTCATCTCTGCTTCCTCACCCACGAGTGCGGCAGGAATGATGTCGAGCACCACTCGATTCTCGACATCGAGAAAGCGACTGACTGCACCCTTGATGTCCCCAGCAGTGATTCGTAAATACTGATCGAGCTCAGAATCGATTAGATGGGGATCACCGTCATAGAGCGCATACTCAGCGATGCGTTGCGCGCGATACATCGTTGATTGCCTGCCACGAACCGCGTCATTGCACAATGAGTTTAGCAGCTTTTCCATCTCCGCCTCGGATGGGCCCAACGTTCCCAGGCGCTTTATCTCATCAAAGATTTCCTGGCGGATGACGACTACCTCTTCGCCAGGTTTTGGCAGCGCGAAAATGTACCAGGCCGATGGCCCGCGCCGCTCATCTACGCCCCCCTGAATTGAAACTACCGACTCATCACCCTTAACCAGCTTCTGGTAGAGCCTCGAGCTATCTCCTTCGAAAAGCAGTTCGGCAGCAAGTGTAAGCGCGTAGTAGTCTGGAGTCCTGCGAGCGGGAATCTTCCAACCCAGGACGAACGCAGGGGCCGGTGCAAGCTTGTCGTAGTAGGTTTCCTGAGTTCGTGCGACTTCACCAGATTCGTTCACATCAACTGGAGGCGGATCGCGCTGGCTGGGAATCTCCTCGAAGTACTTCTCCACCAAAGCGCGAGCTTCTTGTTCATCGAAATCACCGACAATGCTCAGCACCGCATTATTTGGGGCGTAGAAAACTCGGAAAAACTCTCGGACGTCGTCGATTGTAGCAGCGTCCAGATCCTCCATCGAGCCGATGGTCGAATGTGCATTGGCCGGATTCTTGAAGATCAGCTCATTGATGCGCAGAAAGGCATTGATGTAAGGCTGATTATCGTAACGTAATCTTTTCTCTTCCTGAACTGCATTGCGCTGGTTGTCCAGGTTCTCCTGTGTCACCTTCAAGGAGCGCATGCGATCGCTCTCGAGCCACAGCGCCAGGGGAAGATAATTGGCAGGGAGCGTTTCAAAGTAGTTTGTGCGCTCGGTGGACGTTGTGCCATTCATTGTTCCGCCTGCATTAAAGATGTGCTGAAAGTGGGCAGCCTTGGGAACATTCTCCGATCCTTGAAACATCATGTGTTCAAAAAGATGGGCGAACCCGGTACGGCCCTCTTTCTCGTTGCGCGAGCCTACATCGTAATAAACGGCGACGGAGACTACAGGAACAGACTGATCCTTGCTCAGTATGACGCGAAGACCATTTGGTAGCGTGAATTGTTGGATCGTTGTTGGTGGGAGCTGGAAAGTTTCTGCCACGTTTTGTCTCGATTCGCCTAATTTTTTATTTGGGCGTGCTCTCCCCCTGGGTGGGGAAACAGGTCTGTATTGAACTAAGGGGAGCGCCCGTAAAGGTCCGGATTAGGCCGGCTTTTCGTTAATCATGCTGCGCAATTCTGCACGCAGGCGTTCAATCTCAGCAAGCTTCTGTTCCACGCGGCCAAATAGTGCAGCTTGGGTCCGGATACCTTCGTCGATCAGGAAACCAGCGGCTTCGGCGCGGTTGCGAAAAACCCCAGCCTGAACTAATTGCTCGAGTTTGTCCTGGGCTTCGGGGGAGATCTTAACGGCAACTACGTAATCGTCCTTTGCGGACATAGCTCGCTCAATCGTTCGGCTGATGTCGCGCCCGATTGCACTCAGCGATTCAGGGATACGGGAGGCAATGTCGCGTACGGATGAAGCAGTGCGTGCCGGGTCCTCGGAATCACCATGCGGCTCGTCTCCGCGAAGCATTAAATCATCAACCTTTTCGGACTCACTGTGCTCTTCTCTCTGGTATGGGCTGCTCATATCTGAAGCTCCTTAAGAATGATCCAGCAGATCGACTTGATTTGATACTTACGTTAACTATCGTTAGTAAGTTCATTCTACGGACGCATCCGAAGGCCCGTCAAGGTACGGTCATACAAAGGCAGATATAATTCCAAATTCGTGGGAATGGACATCACCCCGTTTAGCACGCTTCTATTCCCGGGCGATGGCGGAAGCCTGCCCTGGAAGAACCCACTGCGGCATGCACAACGACAGCGGCATGCACAACCCTTGCCCACTTGGATGGCATCCTTTAGTATGCAGACCGACTGGTGGAGTAAGTTTGGTAGATTATACTAGCTAGCATTGATTCAGAGGTACTAGTGTTGAAAACGATTCTCTCACGGGCCGCAATTGCCCTCTCCCTCTTCACACTCATAATTCCCGGTTTTGTTTTTTCGCAACAGAAGCCGCAAACGCAGCCTCCGGTGGGTCGCGCAACTGGAAAGCCGCCTACGGGGGCCCCAGCGCCGGGCAGACGCGGCACGCGCGTAGATGCTAATAGTGCCGTTCCACTGATCGAAAGAGATTTCGACGAAGCGCTGGAGCTCATCCGGGAAAACTACATCGAGGGGAAGAAGCTCGATTACAACTCGGTTTTTAAGTCATCAATTATCGGGATGCTGCGCTCGCTGGATCCGCACTCGAATTTTTACGATAGGGAAGAGTTTGATGACCTAAAAACCGATCAGCGCTCTGAATATTTCGGGATCGGCGCATCGATTCAAAACTATACCATCGGCAACGATATCGACACCTTTATCGCCGCCACTTTCGACAAGGCGCCGGCAAACCGGGCCGGCCTGCGATTTGGCGATCGAATTCTCGAAGTTAATGGCCTCAAGATGGCCGGCAAGCGTTCCATCGACGTGCGCGATAAGATTCGTGGTTCCCGCGGTTCGGTCGTGAAGATTACTGTCGAGCGTGCTGCCGATAAGCGCGTGCAAACGGTCGAGATTACACGCGATGCGGTACCTCAACCCTCCATTCCCGATGCTTACATGATCAAACCCGGTGTCGGCTACGTTGATATGACTCGGGGATTTAATTACACGACAACCGATGAGCTTCAAGAAGCTATTGAAGGCCTTCGGTCAAGAGGTATGAACTCGCTGGTGCTCGATCTGCGAAACAACCCGGGCGGGTTTCTGGATCAGGCAATCCACGTCGCGGAAGTGTTTTTGCCCAGCGGTCAGTTGATACTGACGCAAAAGGGACGAAACGGTCTCAGAGACAACACCTACGAATCCAGAAATAGCTCACCGGATCTGACGCCGTTAGTCATCCTGATTAATGAGAATACAGCATCGGCTTCGGAGATCGTGGCCGGCGCAATGCAAGATCACGATCGGGCACTGATAGTGGGAAAAACCAGCTTTGGGAAAGGTTTGGTTCAAAGCATCATTCCCCTGGAATATGGCGCGGGTTTAACTCTTACCTCCGCTAAGTACTTTACTCCTTCGGGTCGATTGATTCAGCGGGATTACTCTAACGGTGGGTTCTACGATTATTACACGCACGGCGGTTCAATTCGCCTGGATCGTCAGGACGCGCCTGAGAAGCCGGCTGGTCCGGAGACGAAGACGGACACTGGTCGGGCGGTCTATGGGGGAGGCGGCATTTCGCCTGACGAGAGTGTAAGTCCAAGAACAATCACCCCGGTGCAACGTCGTCTGGTGAATCCGGTCTTTGCTTTTACCAGGGAGTTAGTTAACGGCCGGGTCCGTGATTTCGAAGCCTACAAAGTTCAGCAGGCAATCGATTTCAGTCACGACCTACAGCCCTCGGATTTTCCGATGACCGACCCGCTCTTCAGGGCCTTTAAAGAGTTCGTGGCCAACGATCCGTCACTGATGGCTTCGGCACCTCTGTTGGACTCAAATCGGTCCTTCATCGAGTTGCAGCTGCGATTCAACATCGTGACTGCCGCCTATGGGCGAGTGGTAGCTGATCGCGTCTTCGTAACCAGCGACGACCTGCAAGTCGCCCGAGCCATAGACGTCTTGCCGCGGGCTCGTGATTTAGCTATGTCGGCGATGCGCCAGCGCGCTCAGCCATAAACCCAATAACCGAAGAATTCAACTTCACTTGCGAAAAAGCTGAACCTGGCGGAACGTCCTGGTTCACTTTTTAACGGGTACTTCATAAAAAGCGTTTCAGCCATAGCACGAGGTCTTGTGTCTAAAACTAACGTGTGTTATGTTTGAGGCCCATGAAACGACCTACCAATAGGACGCTTGTGAACACGGAAGAGCTCGGTCGGGCTGTTCGTCGCAAGCGCGAGCAATTAAGCGCAAGTTTGCGAGACGTCGCTAACGCCACGGGCGTCTCGGCTTCGACCCTGTCTCGTATTGAGAACGGCACAGGCAAACCTGACGCTGACAACATCGCACGACTTACCACCTGGCTGGACGTGCCCATGGAGCGAATTCTCGGCAGTCGGTCTGAAGGAGAAGAGGCCCAGGCAGTGGTTTACTTCCCACGCGAATCAACGCCGGAAATCGTCGAAGCCCATCTTAGAGCGGATCGCAACCTTACTTCGGAAACTGCTTCCGCACTATCTGAGCTCTTTCGCGTAGCCTACGCCCAGTTCAGCCGAACGAAGCCGGAAAGAACTGTAGGTAAGCGTCGCTGAATTCAGCTTCTCAGTAATAACATCAAAATCAGGCTATACTGCTCGCGTGGACCACTCCGATTTACCTCCAGGCGAAAAGTGGCGACAGTTTGAGTTGAAAGCTATGGGCTTGCGTGATTTTGCTCGTCTTCGTCGCGATGCCCCTCTAAATCCCTTCGACCTCGCACGCTTTGCTAATCTCTTCGTTGTTAATATTGAGCGAATCAAGGGTCTCAGCAGCCAGAGCCGGGAACTCCTGCTTGGTCCGGCATCGGAGGCTTGGTCTGGCGGAGCCTGCTCGAGACCTCTGCCCGATGGCCGAAGAATCGTAGTACTCAACCCGAATCACGGGCCTGCCCGAACTAACGCAACCTTGATGGAGGAGATTTGCCACGTCTTTCTAGGACACAAACCTAACCGGCTGGCCGTAATTGCTGATGAGGAGCGCGGTCAGACCCTGGCCCGAGACTACCGGAAGCTGGACGAAGAAGCTGCTTATGCGATTGGCGCAGCTGCTCTCGTACCTTTTGCAGCTCTGCGACGAGCGGTTCTGGAAGGCAAATCAGCAGCGGACGTAGCCCGGCATTTCCGAGTCAGCCGTGATCTGATTGAATATCGCCTGAAAGTTACTCGTCTCTGGAGGACCCACAAAGCGGGTAGTGCTCCGTAACGGAGCGCTATGACAAATCGGCTCAACTTGAACAAAGCGCTCCCCGTGCGTAAAGTAGCTACGTTCCCGGCTTCATGCCGGAGGCTCAACCCCTTATAATCACCTCTTGACGTTTTAGTGTCCTTTTCTCAACCGAGAAACCTATTCGAGTATGCATGAACAGTTAAAACAGGCGCCTGCGCAAGGTCTGACCACGACCGATAAACTGCGCATGCTGCTCGACATCACCAAAAAGATCAGCCGCTCGCTCGATCTGCAAGAAGTTCTCAATCTTGTTATGGGGACGCTCGATTCTCTGATTCCCTACGATGCGGCAGGTATTTTTGTCCTGAGGTGCGCGGATCAGGCGGCTCTGGCTCGCGGTGAGGAACCCTGCGTGTTCGAGGCCGAAGCAGTTAGGGGATATGACATAGACGAACTTTCGAAACTCCACCTGAAACTTGGCGAGGGGATTATCGGCCATGTGGCGCTGACGACTGAGCCAATCATCTCTCCCGACGTATTGAAAAGAAGCGACTCGAAGGGCAGCTTGAAGTTGCCAGGCAAGTTCAGTTGGAGTTGTTGCCGCCAAATGATCCGCAGTTGGAAGGGTTTGACATCAGCGCCTATAACTTCCCGACCGAGGAAGTTTCCGGGGACTATTACGACTGGGTGCCAATCTACGACGACCAGATTTCTCTGGTGGTCGCTGACGTTTCAGGAAAAGGAGTGCCGGCAGCTCTGTTGATGGCCTTCCTGCGCGCCAGCCTGCGTGCAGCCACACATATAGGCTACGCTCCTCATATCTCCATGGCCAAAGTGAACTATCTGCTGTGGGAGTCAATCGAACGGAACCAGTACGTGACGGCCTTCTATGGAATTCTCGACGCTTCGAATCGCACGCTGTCCTACACGAACGCAGGCCATAATCCTCCGCTGTTGCTCGACGCGAAGGGTAATGCACAGTTCATGGAGCGCGGCGGAGTGCCTCTCGGAATGTTCAGGGACACCCGTTATCACGAGTACTACTTGACGATCGAGCCGGATGAATTGCTCGTGCTGTACACCGATGGAGTGACTGAAGCCATGAGTCCGAGCGGCGAGGAATTTGGGCGCGAGCGACTTGCTAACTCAGTCAAGGCAGCCAGGCGCTTGCGCGCGAAAGATTTGATCATGGCCGTTCAGAAGGACGTACTCGACTGGACGGCCGGCCGGGGCGCGACCGATGACATCACTTTCTTCGTAGTCAAGGCGTTAACCTAAATCGAAAAGGGGAGACCAGAAAAGCGCATCTTGTCTCACGATTCGAACAGCCCGTTGTAATCTAGTGCGTTCTTAGCGAGCAGTGGGCATGATCGCCACCTGGTGCCAGGGGAGCTCGGTAATCCCCAAAATGAAATTCAGATTCGGCTTCAGAAAAAGCATATACATCAAAGCCGAAAGCATCGAGATAGTCCGCCAAATCATTGGGCGAAAGGAGATAAATGGCGGGAGCGAAACCCGCTTCAGCACGAATTTCCAGCAGGCGCTCGATCACTTCAAGTGGTGCAAAGCATCGAACAGGATCTCTGTGAGTTGCCATGTTTCAGCGCCTCCCTCTTTGTTTGGGATGACCCTCCGCGAACCGTCAGTCCCCCAACAACCACTTTGATGTACGCGACCACCTTCGCGTTTGTTCGCGCCAGACTTTTCTTTTCGGTCACGGACGCTTATAACTTTTGACGTCGCGAATAGTTGAAAAGTTCCTTAGAAAATGAGCACTCTACCCGACATTCCAAGTCCTCAGACGAGTGGTCCCGCACCACCCAACTTCATCGACGTGCTGCGGCTAATGCGGCGCGTTTCAGACAAAGTAAGCGATCTGATCTTCTCGCCAGGCCGCCCACCTCAGATTGAATTGACTGGGAAACTTCGGCCGGTGCGAATTCCCGGATTGGAAAAACCTTTCGTTCCGTAAAGCCTGGGTCTATGTTTTTAGCTCAACGCGCCTTGCTATTCAGAGTTTTCTTGCTGGGCCTCGTTTCGTGCCTGCCGTTTTTGGGAGCCAGGTCGAGTAGAGCCGCAGATGACGGAGTGCGCATTGACGTGCCCGCTGCTGCCCGAGTTCGAATTGAGAATCAGATAGAGAACAGAGCGAAGCTGCTCGTAATCTCTGTCATTCGCACACCGGTTGACCCTCGGGCGGCCATTACGCTCACAGTAAAACTTCCTGAGGGTTCCCACACCGAGATTATCACCGGGGTTGGTTCAATTTCGCTGCGAGGGGTACTGGCGTCGGCTTCTCTAAAGTCGGTTTCGGGTGACATACGCGCAGAGCTTTCACATTCTCTCAACGTGGATATCAGCGCCAGGACAACAAATGGAACTATCAGGTCAGAGCTAGGGCCACCCTTAAGTGGTGGTGGTCACGTCTTACAAACACGCTCAGGTGCTGGCGATTATGTTCTCAGGATCGCGACGGAGCGGGGAGAGATCACACTCGCTTTAGACAGCACGTTGAATCATGGTACGACCGAGGTCTCCGGACCACCGAGGCTGCTGGGTTCTGAAAACATTTCGAAAGGGGCTGGAACACCTGCGAACCTGAGCGACTCTGAAGAAATAAGCGAGGGGGACGTTATTCGCGTTGACTCGCAACTTGCCACTCTAAATCTCAGTGTCATAGATCGAAATACCAATCGCGGGGTTTTGGGCTTGACGCAGTCAGACTTCCGGCTATTTGAGGACGGAATCGAACAGCGCTTAATCCAGTTTGAGTCGGCGTCTGCTCCTTTTGATCTGATTCTGCTAATTGATGTTTCGGGTTCGACCCGTGATGTTGTGAAATTGATTCGCGCGGCGGCGCTGCGTTTCGTGGACGCAGCGCGACCGTCAGATCGCATCGGAATCATTTCGTTTGCCGGTCGTCCGACGGTCATTTCACCAGTCACGTTAGACCGTGAAGTCTTGCGGCAAAGGGTAACTGCACTTGACACAGCAACAGGAGATACAAAGGCCTACGATGCCATAGACTTCTCACTTACCCATCTCCTAAAGAGCACGAAAAACACGCGTCGAACAGCAATTGTCATGATGAGTGATGGACTTGACGGGCGTGTCCCGGGAGTGCAGGGCGATGGTTCAAAGCTTCCCTACGGCGAGATGCTTAGTCGGGTTCGCGAGTTTGATGGCGTGCTATACACCTTGTGGCTCAATACAGAATATGAAGCGCTGAATCCTCTTGATACGCAGCCTGAAGCGTTCGACCTGGGATATGAACGGATGAAAGAAATGGCTGAAGCCGGCGGCGGAGTGTTCTACCAGGTGGAGCGCCTACAGGATCTCGCAGGGGCTTACGAACGCGTGGTGGCCGACCTGGGTACGGTTTACAGTCTGGCATATCGGCCCACCAACAGGACTCGGGACGGCAAGTGGCGCGCAGTCCGAGTAACGCTGAACCGACCCTCGGCGGTCGCGCGCGGAAAACATGGCTACTATGCAAACTGAAAGCCGTCTCACCGGCGGGAAACTGCTTAGCGTGCTGCTCGCCAGCGTGCTGCTCGCCACTTTTCTCTCATACCCCAAGACCTGCATTGCTCAAACCGGGGAACCCACAGAAACGATCCGGGTCGATTCGGATCTTGTCGACCTTCGAGTCAGCGTGATTAGACTGAACTCCGACAATCCCGTTTCAGCTTTGCAGCAGAAGGATTTCCTGGTGCTCGAGGACGGAAAGCCGCAGGAGATCGTGTTTTTTGCTGGCGAAGATGCACCCTTTGATCTCGTCTTACTGCTGGACCTGTCAGGTTCAAGTTCAGACAAGATTAAGTTGATCCGCAGCTCGGCCAAGCGATTTGTCGAATCTACGCGTCCCATGGACCGCGTTGCGATCGTCACATTCACTGACATTCCTGAAATCGTTTCTCCCTTAACCTGGGATCGAGGACGCCTCAAAGATGCAATTGAGGACATCCAAAAACCGCTGGGAGGCACGAACTTTTGGGATGCGTTGCTGTACACAATGACCACCGTCATTTCCTCTCAGAAGTCCCCGCGCCGAAGCGCGATCGTGGTTATGACGGACGGGGTCGATAATGCGTTGCCGGATGTTTATGGTGAAGGGTCGCGCGGGACATTCGCCGAGTTGCTGGACAGGGTAGGCCGCTCAGATACGATTGTTTTCCCTATCTATCTGGACACGGAAGCCGAAGCGGTAAAACGGAGTCGGGTGCCCAGAGAGGCCTATACTCTGGCTCGCAGTCAGCTTGCACAGCTAGCCGTAGCCTCGGGTACGAAGATGTACCGTGCAAACAAGCTGAAGGATCTCAATCTAGTTTATGATCAGGTCATTAAAGATCTGTCGATGGTTTACAGCGTTGGATACAAGCCCACCAATATGCTGCGCGACGGGAAATGGCGCTCAGTTGGCGTCCAGCTGATAGGCCGACAGGACCTTATCGCAACCACGAAACGCGGGTATTTTGCCAGGGCAGAACCCTACGACCGAGAGTGAGCTTGTAAATAGCGCCAGGAGGACTATAATGCGAACGCGGTCACTCGCCACGATACACAGTCTAGCTGCGGTAAAAGGAGAACCTTCCATGAGAAAAGCCTCCACTTCGTTACACCTCCTAGTTGCGACGCTATTGGTGTGCGCGGGCTTCGTCACGGCTGAGGCGCAGAATAGGGAGCGGTTTATCATTTCCGCGAAGGCTGGGGGCATCAATGCCGTAAGTGGACGAACTGGGGTTCAACCGCAGGGGAGCACTGGATGGGAACAGCTCACCATCAAGGACAATCTTGAAGCCGGAGATATGGTTAAGACCGGGATAGATGGCAGAGTGGAGATGCTGCTAAACCCCGGCGCGTACCTCCGTGTGGGCGAGAATTCAGAGTTCGAGCTCACCAATAACTCTTTAGAAAATCTGGAAGTGCGCTTGATCAAAGGGACGGCTATCGTGGAGGCCACCGGCACGGAGAACACCGAATTGATGATCAATATCACGACGCCCCATACGAAAATGGCGATTGTCCGGCGAGGCCTTTACCGCGTCAACGTCGTTCCCGGCGACGCCACCGAACTAATCGTTAGGAAGGGTCGGGTGTTGCTCTCTGATTCGCAAACCAAGGTTAAAGGCGGGCGAAAGCTGATTTTCAGCGGGCATACGTTCTCAATGGCAAAGCTGGAAAAGGCTGATAAAGAGAAAGACGCCATAGAAAACTGGAGCAAAGAGCGCGCGGAAACAGTGGCGAAGGCAAACCGCCGAATATCAGCACGCGACCTGAATATGGCGCTTGCCAGCTTTAGCGATCATTGGTCTCGGGGTTTTTCAAGCGGTTCTTCCGGGGTCTGGGTATTCAATCCAAGATTTCAATGCTACACGTTCCTGCCCTATTACTTTGGCTGGGGGTCATGGGGGTCACCATATGGCGGCTCCTACTCTAACGCTTTTTACGGCTATGGCTATTCGGGTTATGGCGGACGGACAGTGACTGCATATCCAGGTTCCTCAGGAGGGTCAACGCCTCCACCGTCGAATGGCGGGAATTCGCCGGCGTACACCCCTACGCAGCTTCCGAAC